>WGBC01000091.1 GCA_015494535.1 Nitratiruptor sp.
GTAGAGACCGTTTCTGGGTTGCAGTTGTACATGATGGACTTGATGCCCATATCCTCCAAGGCAAATGCCGCATGCACGCAGCAGTAATCAAACTCTATCCCCTGTCCAATCCTATTGGGTCCCCCACCGATAATGAGGATTTTCTCTTCTTTGGAACTCTCTTCTTGAAGGGGGAGTTTTGTTATGTTGGTGGAGGAGTAAAGATACGGCGTCTTGGCTGGAAACTCCGCGGCACATGTATCCACTTCGTTGTATTCGAGTTTGATGCCAAGATTTTCTCTAGCACTATATACATCGTTTTCGCTTAAGTTCGTATGCTCTTTTTCGTTGATGAGCATAGCTATCATCTTATCGCTAAAGCCATAGGTTTTTGCTAAACGCAAAAGCTTTTCGTCTTGCAAAATATCGAGATCTATCTTTTTCTCGAAATCTACAATCTCTTCTATCTGATACAAAAACCATGGATCGATTTTACAAAGTTCATGAATCTCCTTAACACTCAAACCCTCGCGAAACCCTTGAGCGATATAGAGCAGCCTATCGCTGTTTGGACGCCTAATCTCATGCTTTATCGTCTCGATATCCGCATCAATCTTGTCAAATCCGCTTAGCCCGGTCTCTAGCGAGCAGAGCGCTTTTTGGATCGACTCTTTGAAGGTGCGCCCTATCGCCATTACCTCTCCGACGCTCTTCATAGAGGTTGTCAAAGTAGAGTCCGCTTGCGGAAATTTCTCAAAAGTAAAGCGAGGAATTTTGGTAACGATGTAGTCGATTGTTGGCTCAAAACTTGCAGCAGTGCCAGTAATATCGTTGGTAATCTCATCAAGGGTATAGCCGACCGCCAGCAGTGTCGCTACTTTTGCAATAGGGTATCCTGTGGCTTTACTTGCCAAAGCGCTTGAACGCGAAACCCTCGGGTTCATCTCAATAACTATCATGCGCCCCGTCTTTGGATTGACTGCAAACTGCACATTCGATCCACCTGTATCCACACCAATCTCACGCAAAATCGCAAAAGAGGCGTCGCGCATGCGCTGATACTCTTTATCCGTAAGCGTCAATGCTGGGGCGATAGTGATAGAGTCTCCCGTATGCACCCCCATAGGATCGAGATTTTCGATGGAGCACACTATGATGCAGTTATCCTCTTTGTCGCGGATAACCTCCATCTCATACTCTTTCCATCCAAGTAGCGACTCTTCGATGAGGATTTCGCTAATAGGGCTTGCCTCCAACCCTTTGGCGGCTAACGTTTTGAATTCATCTATATTGTATGCCACGCCACTACCGCCACCTGCCAAGGTATAAGAGGCTCTAATGATAAGAGGAAAACCAATTTCTCTTGCTGCCTCCATCGCCTCTTCCATCGAATAGGCGTAGCGGCTCTTTGGCAAATCCATGCCGATTTTGAGCATCGCCTCTTTGAAAGCCTGCCTATCTTCACCTTTTTTAATGGCTTCAGGTTTTGCGCCCAAAAACTCTACACCTTCTAACATGCCTTTTTCATACATGCTCATAGCCACGTTCAAGGCCGTCTGCCCGCCCATAGTAGGCAAGATGGCATCTACGCCCTCTTTTTTGATGATTTTGTAGACTATATCTTCGGTGATGGGCTCTATGTAGGTGCGATCGGCAAAGCCGGGATCTGTCATGATGGTAGCTGGATTGGAGTTGATAAGAACGACGCGGTATCCCAAAGATTTGAGCGTTTTGACCGCTTGCGTGCCGGAGTAGTCAAATTCGCAGGCCTGTCCAATGACGATTGGCCCGGAGCCTATGAGAAGAATGGTATGGATATCATCTCTTTTTGGCATAGTTACCCTTGTAATTTTAGTTTTCTATTTTATCCAAAACAACTTTATAACTTCATTAGCCAGAAAAATCTTGGCAGCCGCAAATCTGCGTATGTACGCACTTTAGCCACTTTGTAGCTTCCCTCTTGCCATATTTTGGTCACTACCCCCACCTTAAGCCCATAGATGAAGATGCCATCCAAGCCGTTGGTGAGCACCTCCTGACCAACATGGAAATTTTTGTAATTTGGGATATATTTGATAATAACATAGCGATTGTCCCCACTGCCAACAGCCACACCTTCTGCATCTTCACCGATAACAACGCCGTAGCTGCATTTTGCATTGCCGTTGAGCAGCGCCAAAGCCTTGCCATTTTTTTCTATCACGATACCGGCTACGTACTCACCTTTCAAAAGCCCATATATGCGATCTTTTTGCACATTTGCATCGAGCCACACCGCGGTGTAGTCGCCAAATTTTTGATACGAGATCGATCGAACATAAACTAGGTCGATACTGTATGGCAGGCTGACGTTGCAATCTTTTTGCAACTGTTCCCAGCGGTTTTTGTAGTCATTGTACAAAATCTCGTAGCGCTGCAGCCGCTTAATCTGCTCTTTGTAGTTTTGGATACTTCTTGCTTGATCGATATAGGCTTCATAGGAGAATTTGATGCCATTTTCTATGGAGATGTAGCTTTTTTTGATGTTGAAGGTCAGAAGCTGCAAAAAAGATCGCACATGCGCATCCACTTGCAAGAATAGAAGAAGCAGGATAGCTCCCGCCCCTATCCATAACAGCCTCTTAATCATCGGAGAGTTGCTGGAGTATCTCTATCTCTTCCAAAACCTTTCCCGTCCCCTTCGCCACTGCCAAAAGAGGCTCATCAGCAATATATACCGGGATTTTCACAGCTTGTGAGAGGTACACGTCGAGGTTGCGTATAAGCGCACCTCCACCTGTAAGAACGATACCATTTTCGATAATATCTCCTGCAAGCTCAGGAGGAGTCTGCTCCAGCACGTCTTTGAGGGCTTCCGCTATGGCTTTTATGGGCTCTCGCATTGCCTCGTAAGTATCTTCGCTGGTCACCGTGATGGTATTGAGCAGACCGCCCACTTGATCGCGCCCGGTTACCGTCATCTTCAACGGCTCATCAAGCGGCATTGCGGTGCCAATTTCAATTTTGATCTCTTCTGCGATCCTGTCGCCTATGATGAGGTTGTATTTCTTCTTTACATAATCGATTATTGCATTATCGATCTTGTCACCTGCGATGCGAATGGACTTGCTCACAACCAAGCCGCCAAGAGAGATGACGCCAATCTCCGTGGTACCTCCGCCGATATCCACTACAAGGCTTCCTTGCGGCTCCTTGACAGGCAGTCCCGCACCGATAGCCGCGGCCATTGGCTCTTCGATAAGATAGACCTCTCTAGCCCCCGCACTCAGGGCCGATTCCTTGACAGCCTTACGTTCCACTTGGGTCAGCCCATAAGGAACGCAGATGATGATACGAGGACGGATGAAGGCTTTGCGCTTGTGCGCCTTTTCGATAAAGTAGCGAATCATCTTCTCCGTTATATCGAAGTCCGCAATCACCCCATCTTTCATCGGGCGAATAGCTTTGATATCGCCCGGGGTCTTGCCTACCATCTCCTTGGCTTCATGCCCCACCGCCAAGATACGCTGCCTGCCATACTTGTCGCTCTTTATCGCCACGACGGAGGGCTCGTTGATGATGATCCCCTCACCTTTACTGAGCACCAACGTGTTAGCCGTCCCAAGATCTATCCCCATGTCGTTGGAGAACATTCCTATTACTTTGTCAAATAGCATTCTCTACCCTTATGCGCTCTTTTTCTCTTTTTTAATAAGCAGCGGTGCGGCTTTTTTCTCAATGACATCTTTTGTAATGATCACTTCGTAGCCTTGGTATTCTGGAAGATCGAACATAATGTCCACCATGATCTCTTCCATAATTGAACGCAAACCCCTCGCTCCCGTTTTTCGCTTGATGGCAAGATCCGCGATAGCCTCTAGGGCCTCTCTTTCAAATGTAAGTTCCACCCCATCAAGGGCAAAGAGCTTCTTGTACTGCCTTACGAGTGCGTTCTTTGGCTCTGTAAGGATTCTTACCATATCGTCGCGGCTAAGCTCATTAAGCGTAGCGATCATGTGCAAGCGCCCGATAAGCTCAGGAATGAGTCCATAATGCACCAAATCGTCTGGCTCTACGTAGTTGAGCAGATCGTTTTCATCCTTTTTGCTTCGCTTCTCCTGGCCAAATCCCAGTACATTGCCGCCAAGGCGCCTTTTGATGATATCCGTAAGCCCATCGAAAGCCCCGCCACAGATGAAGAGAATATTGGATGTATCAATTTGCACGAACTCTTGGTTTGGATGCTTTCTGCCACCCTTTGCACTGATATTGACTACGCTTCCTTCGATAATTTTAAGCAGCGCTTGCTGCACGCCTTCGCCGCTCACGTCGCGCGTGATGCTTCTGTTTTCGCTAAGCCTTGCGATTTTATCTATTTCATCGATGAAGACTATGCCTTTTTCCGCCTTTTTCACATCCTCGCCCGCAGCATGGTAAAGACGCGTTAGGATATTTTCCACGTCCTCGCCCACATACCCTGCTTCCGTAAGGCTCGTAGCATCAGCAATCGCCAAAGGCACATCTAAGACTCTCGCCATGGTTTGCGCCATGAGCGTTTTACCGCTACCCGTAGGGCCAATGAAGAGCACGTTGGATTTGGCTATCTCCGTATCGTCCTCGTCGATCTCGTGCTGTTTGAAGATTCTTTTGTAATGGTTGTAAACCGCTACGCTAAAGACTTTTTTGGCTTTGTCTTGGCCTATCACATACTCGTCCAAAATCGCTTTTAATTCTTTAGGAGTTGGCAGATATTCAAGGGTAATCTCATCCTCACCCTTTTGTTCATCCACATCGCCAAAAAGGATTTTATATGCCGAGACTATACAGTTCTTACAGATATAAACACTGCTGTTTTGTCCCGCTATCAGGGGATTGTCTCTACTCTCAAAATTTCCACAAAAACTACATTTTTTTAACATCTATTCACCTCTATATGGTATTCCTCGTTTTGTTTGCAATACGAACTGCGCCAATTTTCTCACATGTTCATCTTCGCTTTTGGCAAGCTCACTTGCTACCTCTTGGAGTGGTTTGCCAGATTGGAAGAGCTCTTTGTAAGCACTCTTGAGTCTATTGACTACATCGCTCCCAAGGCGCCTGCGAATGCCTGTAAGGTTGAGGCCTCTGAGCTTCGCCCTATTGCCCTCTGCAAGGCAGTATGGAGGAATGTCTTGGCTGACAGCACTAGCGCCCGCTATCATAGCATAATCGCCTATTTTTACAAACTGATGAATCGGCGTCATACCGCCAACGACTACATAATCTCCCAGCTCCACATGCCCCGCCAAAGTGGCGGCGTTCGCCAAGATACAGTTGTTGCCGATTTTGCAATCGTGCGCCACATGCACGTACCCCATCAATAGATTGTTGTCGCCTATGATGGTTTTGCCGCCTCCGCCTTCGGTGCCGGGATTGATGAGGCAAAACTCTCTAATAGTATTGTTTTTGCCAATAATGAGCTCTACCTCTTCCCCTTTGTATTTGAGATCTTGGGGGATAGAGCCCACAACCGCGTGGTAGAAGACTTTGGTCCCCTCTCCGATGCGCGTCTTGCCATCAATGATGGCTCCTTGCATAATGACGCAATTATCCTCGATTACGGCGTTTTTGCTGACGAAAGCTCCTGCCCCTATCGTTACATTCTGGCCAATAGTCGCACCCTTTTCGATGATGGCTTGCTGGGAGATCATCACTTCTCCACTATCATGGCTTTAAGCTCGGCCTCAGCCACCAGCTTACCATCTACATAGGCTTTGCCATCGAGCACCCAGATGTTGCCTCTATGCTTGATAACTTCCAGCTCGTACTCGAGTCTATCACCCGGGCGCACAGGGTTGCGAAACTTACATTTATCGATACTCATAAAATAGACCACCTTGTCTTTTGCAGCCTCTTGCTCCTCTTTCGATGCGCTCTTGAATGCCAACACGCCTCCGGCTTGCGCCATACCTTCGATGATCATCACACCCGGATAGATGGGGTGCCCCGGGAAATGCCCCTCAAAAACGGGCTCGGAGATACTTACGTTTTTGTATGCTTTTATGCTTTTACCCTCATCTATCTCGGTTACGCGATCCACTAGCAAAAACGGGAATCTATGAGGCAAAATCTCCTGAATGGCTACTACATCAAGCATTCTTATCCTTTATTATAAGCTCTTCTTTTACGTCTTTGTAACTCACTGCATCGATATAGAGTTCAAATCTATCTGGAATTTTATCTAAAACCACAATAGGAGACAAACTATAGGCTCCATCAATCTCTTGGCGGATTTTCATTTCCATCTCAAACGAAATCCCTTCAAAATAGAGCTGGCTCATACTCTCAACTTCTACAAACTTTCGCAAGAAATCAAGACTCACGACGCGAATCTCATCCCTATTGGCATACCCCACGCCATCTATAATCTCTTCGATCCTCGCTTTCGCGAAGTCGCGCCTTAGATGGGAATAGCTAAGAATATAGCTAGGTACGACCTCTTTGTTTATTCGCACAAATCCTCGAAGCAGCCTATAGTTTAAAAATCGTTTACGAATAATTGTATATTCTATTCCCTTTTCTTCTAGCTCCATGCGCTTTTGATACATAGTCAAGCGCTCTTCAATAGAGGCTGGCAAAATTTGGTGGGTAATAGGAGCTATCATCTCATCCATAATCATTTCTTGTTTTGCGCGCTGTTGCATGAGGCCAAAGAGGCAGCCACAATAGTCTTGGCGATAGAGTTTCTCCTCTTTGCTCACTTTCGCTTGCAGCTGCGTGCCTCCAAACTTCCTAAAATCCTCAAAAACAAACTGGGTGCCAAGCTCTTTGTCTATCGTTTTTGCACTTTGCTGCAGCTGCTCTTGGGATTTGAGGGGGCTTACCAAAAGGGTGGTAGTATAGCGCTGCTCTCCCAGCTCTTTTGTTTTTTTGGCGGCTACTTCCAATCTCCTATCAAAGCAAACCCTGCAGCGCTCCCCCTTTTCTGGCTCATTCTCCAGCCCTCTTACAGCTCTTAACCAATTCTCATAGTCATACTCCCCTTCAATCAGAGGAATGCCAAGCTTTTCACAGCTTCTTTGCACATCCAAAAGCCGCAAGCGATACTCGCTGTATGGATGGATGTTCGGATCGTAGAAAAAGCCTATAAGCTTCTCATTGGGATATTTTTCTTTAAGCTTTTGCAAGAAAAAGTGGCTATCTACGCTACAGCAAATATGCACCAGCATTACCAGATCCTGCCAAAATCGAAATCAAACTTACACACTCCTATATCAAACTCCACGCTCTCATCGGAGCTGTCGCGCACCTTTTGATATCTGCCATCTTTCCAGCGATACACCTTGGCAACTCTATCCCCTGGATAGACGAGAATATAGTAAAGTACCCCTTCACGCTCATAGAGATCAAATTTCAGATTGGCATCTTTGAGTGCAGTGGAGGGACTGATAACTTCAAATATCACTTTTGGCGCTTTTGTGAGGTAGTTTGGATTTTCTATATCGCCACAATAGACCATATTGTCTGGCTGCACAATGGTATCCTCGCTAATCTTCCAATCAACGGGCAGCAAAGCTACGCACTCCTTGCACTCTTCCAATACTTCGTCCAACACTCGGGCTATTTTGTTGCTCACCCTTTGATGCTCAATCATGGGCGCTGGCGCCATAGCATAGGCAATCCCTCCTATAAGCTCCCACTTTCCTTCCCATTCTTTGTAATCCTCATAAGTGTAGTGCGGTAGATAATCAATCGCTGCTGCCATCTTCCAACTCCTCTAACCATACTTTTGCTTGCGCATCGCTTGGCATGCGCCAATCTCCCCTAGGGCTCAATGCAATGGTACCTACTTTCACTCCATCTGGCATCGCATCTCTTTTGAACTGGTTGGCAAAGAAGCGTTTGATAAAGACTCTCAGCCACTTTTTGATCTCATCTTTGCCATACTTCTCTTTAAAAGCCAAAGTAGCCAATAGAAGCAGTTTTTTTGGTGATGCGCCATATTTGATAAAGTGGTACAAGAAAAAGTCGTGTAGCTCGTATGGTCCTATGATCTCTTCCGTTTTTTGTGCAATCTCTCCATCGGATGGCGGCAATAATTCTGGAGAGACAGGGCGTTTTATTATTCTTTGCAATACTGGCGCAAAATCCTTTTCATTTGCTGCTACCCACTCGATGATGTAGCGCACCAGCGTCTTTGGCACTCCGGCATTGACGTGATACATCGCCATATGATCGCCGTTGTATGTGCTAAAGCCAAGGGCTATTTCGCTCAGATCGCTCGTGCCCACAACTAGGCCGCCCACTTTGTTGGCCATATCCATGAGCAGCATCGTGCGGTATCTTGCTTGAGCGTTTTCAAAAACCACATCTTGATTTGCATGATCTATGTCTTTTAGGTGCTGCTTTACAGCTTTTGTAATATCAATTTCTTGAAAATCGGCTCCTATGAGCCTAGCTAGCTCTTTGGCATCGCTTCTGGTGGCATTCGTAGTGCCAAAACCCGGCATAGAAATTGCCACGATGTCACTCTTTGGTCTCTCTAATAGCTTACACACCTCGTTACATACCAACAGCGCCAAAGTGGAATCAAGCCCTCCACTTACCCCTATCACCATCTTTGCCATGCCTACATGCTGGACTCGCCTAGCGAGCGCATGGGATTGGATGGCGAAAATCTCCTTCGCCCTTGCATGTTTTTGCTCTTTGTGCTTTGGCACGAAAGGGGTGGGATCGTAATAGCGATTGGGCACTTGGACGCGCTTGAGCGAAGCGGTTTTGACGATACGATAAGAGGGGACTTCACTCTGAGCAAAACTCGTCTCGCTTGCGCGCAAATAGCGCAGCTTTTGCAAGTCGATATCAGCTTTTGTTATTTGATTTTCAAGACCAAAGCGCTCCCCTTCAGCTAGCAGCGCTCCATTTTCCGCAATCATCGTAGCGCCGCTGTAACACAGATCCATGCTACTTTCGCCAACCCCGCTACTAGCGTATGCGTATGCACAGATACACCTTGCACTCTGGCTGAGCACCAAATCTTTGCGATAGGTGTGCTTGCCCACCACCTCATCGCTAGCTGAAAGGTTACAGATAAGATTTGCTCCAGCTGCTGCCATATCAAAGGATGGAGGCTTTAGTGTCCAAAGATCCTCGCAAATCTCCACGCCAAAAAGCAGATCATCATCTTCAAAGAGCAGATCCGTGCCAAATGGTGCATCTAAGAGGTTGGCATCTTTGATATTTTTGCCAGAATGAAACCACCTTAGCTCATAAAATTCCCGATAATTTGGCAAGTAGCTCTTTGGTACGATGCCAAGAATCTTTCCTTTTTGCATTACTACTGCACAGTTGTAGAGCCTGTTTTGATACCAAAGGGGCGCTCCAACTATAACGATGGACTCTCTCACCACCTCCTTGAGTCTCTCTATCCCTCGCAGCACGGCTTTGTGGAGTGCCTCTTGCATGAAAAGATCGCCCATAGTATAACCCGTAAGGCTCAGCTCTGGAAAGAGTAAAACAGCGGCATCCCTGTTGGCATGTATGAGTTGGCTTATCACCTCTACATTTTTGCCAACATCTGCTAAATAAAGTTTTGGCGAGATGACAGCTACTCGAAGAAAACTCATCGCTCCTCTTTTATCTCGATTCTCTCTATCACATCACCTTGATCGATCATATCGAGCGTCATAAAAGAGTTGGCGTCATCCTCGTCAATCGCTCCAAACACCGTATGCACTCCATCTAGATGGGGGCAATCCACGAAACAGATAAAAAATTGGCTCCCTCCCGTATCTTTTCCTGCATGCGCCATGGAGATGGCTCCGCGTCTGTGCCTATGCACGTTCTGATCGCACTCGCACTTTATCGCCCAGCCGGGACCTCCCCTGCCCGTGCCCTCAGGGCAGCCACCTTGAGCCATGAACCCTTTGATGACTCTATGAAAAGTAAGTCCATCGTAAAAGCCGCTTTTCGCAAGATGGACAAAATTGGCTACGGTATTTGGCACCTCATCGCCAAAGAGGCGGATCCAGATGTCGCCTTTGTCTTTGATGGTGATTTTTGCCCATTTATACTTCACTACATCACTGGTATTATACTCTTTGAGTTTTTTGCCAAAAATATTAAGCATCACTTCCCTTTTAGATATGAAACTTTTTTATAATTTTCATTTTCTTTTTCGACAATCTTACTCTATTTTATCCACTTCTTTGTTACAATTAAATAAATTTCATTTTTAAGGGATGGCTATGAAAAAGATTGTAACTTTGAGTTTAGCTGCTACTATCGCAACCTTTGGTGCAGCATACAAATTGCCTGAACAGTCGTTGCGATCCGTTGCCCTTGCTGGTGCGTATGTAGCTGGAGCGGACGATGCAGATGCTGCATATTTCAACCCAGCCAACATGAGTTTTATGCCAAATGAGAGTTTTTTTGAATTGAGTGCCACTGCCATTTATCTTTCTAAAATTACTTATCAAGGCAAAGCCTATTCCCCCCTCACGCAAAAGTTTGAGGAGGCAAGCGCAAAGAGTAAAGATGAGGGCTTTTTGGTGCCGCATCTGCACTGGGTCAGCAAAGAGTACAAGGGGCTTCGCTTTGGCCTTAGCCTCACCACTCCAGCGGGGCTTTCCAAACGCTGGACTACCCAGCCGCAAATCTGGAGTGCCCAGGAGTTTACGCTAAGAGTAGTCGAAATTAATCCATCATTCTCTTATAAGCTTACGGACAAGCTGGCAATTGGGGCAGGAGTTAGAGCAATTTATAGCGATGGAAAAGTAAGAGTGAAATTCCCAAATCTTTACAGCGAAGATCTCAAAGGCGATACAGATATAAAATGGGGTTACAACCTAGCCCTCTCTTATCGGTTGCATCCCTCTTTGACTTTTGCTGCCACATACCGATCTAAAGTGGGACTTAAGGAGGTAGGAAGCGCTAAAGGCTATCTTGGCAAATACCTGCTTACCAAAAACCCAAACGATCTCAATACCCTTATTCCCTACTCCACCAAAGCAAATGTGAGCGTACCTCTTCCAGCAACCCTTAGCCTTGCAACAGCTTTGTGGCTGAGTGAAAACACACGCTTTGAGATTGAGTATGAGCGCACCTACTGGAGCTCATACAAAAATCTTGATTTCAACTTCTACACCAACCAATTTGCAGAAGCAGTACTAGGCAAGCCAAAGCCCAAAAACTGGCGCGATAGCAACACCTTTCGTATAGGCCTCTTGCACAAAAACAGCCCAAAACTTACCACTATGTATGGCTTGGCATACGATCAGACTCCAGTGCCAGCTGATAAAGTGGGGTTTGAGCTTCCTGACTCAGATGCCATTATCCTCTCCCTTGGAGCAATATACAAATATAATAAACAGATGAGCTTTGGAGTCAGCTATCTCTATGATTATAAAACATCACGAACCATCTCGCTCATAGATCAAAATATCAATGGCATCGCTGGCAAATTCTCTAATGCCAGAGCACATCTTCTCAATATAGCTGTCAACTATAGGTATTGATGATGGTAGAGTATCGCTACAGTAGTTTCTATGAGGTTTTGCGCCACCATGCAACTACAAGGCCCAAAGCCACTGCCTACTTTGTAGGCGATCGCAAAATTACCTTTGGCAGGATGCTGCTCAAAGTGGATACATTTGCAAGATTTTTAGAATTTATCGGCGTACATCCAGGAGACAAAGTAGCCCTCTATTTGGCAAATTCGCTGGAATTCATAGTAGCGCTGCTTGGAGCCCAAAAGCTCGGTGCCATTGTGGTGCCAATCAACAACTTCCTCAAAGAAGAGGAGCTTCTCTACATCCTCAATGACGCACAAGCCAAGATTTTAGTGGCAAGCGCCGAGTTTTCCAAAGAGCTGCAAAACGTATTCTATCGTAGCGGCGTAGAAAAGATCATCTGGGAAGGCGAATACAACGGGCTTGATGAGAACAATATCTCCTTTAGCGAAATATTGGACAACTTAGAATCGCACGAAAAGGTAGCTTACAAACCGGATATAGACGACTTAGCCCTCATCATCTACACCTCCGGCACCACAGGCAAACCCAAAGGAGCGATGCTAAGCTATCGCAATATCTTTTCCAATATAGTGGGCGTGGAAAAGCTATTACAAATCACGCCAAAAGATCGCTTCATTGTCTATTTGCCAATGTTTCACTCCTTTAGCCTCACCGTAACAGTCCTTTTGCCGCTCTATTTCGGCTCGCCGCTTGTAATCATTCGATCCATCATGCCATTTTCCAATATCATTAAGCAGGTGCTGCTTAAGCGCGTCACCATCTTTACGGGCGTACCAGACGTCTACAACGCCTTGTCCAAAGCCAAGCTTCCTTGGTATTTTCATTTCTTCAACAGAGTCAAATTTTATGTCAGCGGCGCAGCGGCACTGCCAGAAGAGACGCTGCAAAGATTTCGCAAAAAATTTAAAAAAGGAAAACTTTTAGAGGGCTATGGGCTTAGTGAGTGCTCACCTGTAGTAGCCGTAAACCTACCTCATAAGCAAAAGCCAAAATCCGTTGGCCCTGCCATTCCAGGAGTAACCGTCAAGATCGTGGATGAGGATATGGTGGAGCTGCCAAGGGGTGAGATTGGAGAGATCATCGTCAAGGGTGACAATGTAATGCTAGGATACTGGAAGCGGCCTGAAGCCACTGCAGAGACAATCGTCAATGGATGGCTCAAAACCGGAGATCTTGGCTATATGGACGAAGAAGGATTCATCTACATCGTAGATCGCAAAAAAGATCTCATCATTTCTAAAGGCATCAATATCTACCCACGAGAGATCGAAGAAGTGCTCATGAAGAACCCCCATATCAAAGCCGCAGCGGTAATTGGCGTGAAAGATGAAAAAAGCGGCGAAGTGCCGGTAGCCTACATCGAGCTTGAAGAGGGAGCAAATATCGGCGTCAATGAGATCAAAAAATACTTACGTGAGCATCTAGCCAACTTCAAAGTACCAAAAGCCATCCATATTATCGACGAACTGCCCAAAAACGCTACGGGAAAAGTATTAAAAAGAGTTTTGAAAGAGAGAATCAACCAATGAAGATAGCGGTCATTGGTGGCGGGGGCGTAGGCGGCTACATGGCCGCAAAACTAAGCCAACACTACCCCACCACCCTCATCACCCATTCACTTCAAGAGCTTTGCCTCATCGAAAATGGAGAAAAAAACTATTATCACCCTACAATCAGCACCAAACCATCTGGCACCTACGATATTGTCATTTTTGCTACTAAAAGCTTCGTATTGGAAGCAAGAGCCAAGGAAACGATGCCTCACACCCATGAAAAGAGCCTCATCTTACCCTTGCTCAACGGAATAGAGCCCTACTACACCCTCAAAAAATATTTCGCAAACGTGCTCAAAGGCGCAATTTACATCTTGGCACATAAAACCGAAGAGGGCTGCATCCAGATTGATGGCAAAGGTGCTTTGTTGGTAGTGGAGAGGAATGAGACGGTCGCTACAATACTTGAAACTTGCCAAATCCCATATAAAATGCCAGAAGATATCGGCAAGGCAATCTGGCAAAAATACCTCTTCATCGCGACTACCGCCGCATTGACTTCACTGCATAGAGCTACTTTTGGAGAGATAGCCAAAGAGCACTTACCGGAATTTACCAATCTTTTGGAAGAGATCGCAAAGGTAGCGCAAAAATATGGCGTACAGTTAAGCCAAGACGATATCCAAAAAGCTACCAAAATCTTGCAAAAATCGCCATTTGATGCCAAAAGCTCCATGCAAAGAGACTTTGAAAAAGGCAGTTGCGGAGAATTGGACAATCTCATAGGATTCCTTGCCAAAGACTCCCAAAAAATAAACTCCATCTACCAAAAACTTCTATCGCAATGCAAAAGATAGAAAACATTGAGCGGTGCTGGGTCATTGGCGACGTGCATGGATGCATGTTTACCCTGGAAAACCTATTCAAGCGCTTGCCCAATGGTACCACGCCAATATTCATAGGCGATCTTGTCGATCGTGGCAACTACTCCAAAGAGGTGATGGAGTTTGTGATCGAAAACAACTTTATCGCCATCTTTGGCAATCACGAATACCTGATGTTCAACTACGCTCGTGACGCCATTATAAGGAATAAGCACGCCATGTGGAGCCTAAATAGCGCTTACGGAGGCGCAAAAACGATAAAATCCTATAAAAACCACATAGATACACTCCTTCGACACATAGACTACATCCCCGCCATGCCAAAATACTTGGAAATTGGCGGCTACTTTCTTACGCACGGATTTGGGCTGCCATATTATAGGCGAAAAGACGATCCCAACTATTATATGAAACTCTATACCAATAGATTGGAAAACAATCCTCATGATTGGGAGAGTGAGTGGCACGCTTATGAAGTAACCAATATTTTTGGGCATACTCCCTATGAAGAGGTCTTTTTTGGCAGCAACTTTATCGGCATAGATACAGGGTGCGCCATGGGTAATCAGCTAAGCGCCGTGCGGCTTGGAAGCCATGAGGTTGTAAGCGTTGCAACCGATAGAAGAGATTTGGAATAAAAACGCAAACAAAAAATCTCTCTTATTGCTCTCAATAAGCTATGGCAATATGTTTTGGCATTTCTCATCATAAGGGTCGTCGTTGAATACGAAATAGTGTGAAAAAAACACTCTTTTGGCTGCGATATCCTTTATCAAGCAAGCGGTTTTTGACAAAGTTTTTCTATCATACTTGTATTGCAGATACTCCAAATTGCTCTCATCAAAGCCTTCTATTGCAATCTCAATCGTTTCTATTACTCTCCATCCTAGCGTTCTATAAAACTCCAAATGCTTCTCTTTGTCATAATTGCCTTTAATGAGAGTTATATTGCCTTGCAATTTCTTGGCAATCCTGTAGCTCTCGCCAAAAGCCATGTCTCCCAAATGCAATATCTCATCATCTTTTTCTATTTGATAATTGAGTTAATCTATGAGAAATCGATTGAAATCTTCATATCCCTCTATGCGTCTCTTTTGCACTTTTGAGGGTTCATAGAGCAAAATATTTTTTGCCCAAAATGCGTGTCGGCAAAGATTTTCATCTTCCCTTTTGGTAAGCCCGCAAAATATCATACTCCTATCTCTTAGTATAAAGTTAAATTAAGATATTTTATTTAATAATTATATCTCAAAACATCAGAGAGGACAGAGATTATGAGAACTTTTCTTGTATCTATCATTGCAGCTAGTGCTATTTTTGCTGCTGAAGCACAAGAATTTGAAGCAGCAAAAAAGTTCTATATTATTCCTAAATGGATTCATACGTATGGTACTACCTACCATAATGAAAAAGGAGATACTGGAGACGGCATAGGCTTAGATCTTGGTTATCGCTTTGCAGAAGGCTTTGGTATCGAGATTGACGTTACATATGAACGAACCTCCATTCGGGCTATAGAAGAAGAGGAGGTAACAAAAGAAAATGCAAAATATCTGACTACTTCTCTTGATCTTGCCTATACATATGAAGCCAATGAAAATTTAGGTATTCTCTTTAAAGTCGGTTATGAATATGAACGTGAGAAAATTGCAGATAGCACAAAACACAATACCGGTCTCATTTATGCTGCTGGTTTTGAATATAGAATTGATGAAGATTTTAAATTCGTCATGGAGTATGAAAAATCTACTATTGATGGCCCAAAAGGTGATATGTTAGCAGCAGGAATTATGTATAACTTTAATCTATAAAGAGAGTAAATACTCTCTATCTCTCTTTCAATAGTGCATCTGAATATATGGCTGCGATCTCTTCACTGGATCTGCCGAGAGACTCTGACACCTCTTGCCAACTGGCAAAATCGCCCTGCTCTATCCTTTGGGCGATATGTAGCAATCTCCCATAAGCATTGTCCCCGCTTGTCAGCGCCTCTACCACCTCTTTATCTACAAAAGGTAGCTGTTTCTCAATCTCTTCTTTAGAAGCCTCAAGGAGCTCTTCAAGTAGCGACAGTACTCCCGTCATATGCGCTTTGCCCTCATTCAATCCCCAAGCTTTCGCTGCGGCTGCCAAAAAGTTCGCCCTGCTCTTTGCTACAGCGACTTTGGGATTGGAGACGATATCTTCGCCATTTTGAGCATAGAGCGTGAGCAATACCCATTTCTTGAAATTCCTGAGCCCCAGATAGACAAGAGCCTCGCGCACGGAGGATATCTCTTTTTTGAGCGCAAACATTGGGGAGTTGACAAGTTTGATGATCATGAGAGAGAGTTCCGGATCGTTGCGTAGCTTTTCTACGATCTTGTCAAATTCGTCATCCCCCAAAGACCAGAGCTCTAGCAGCGTTCTTTTGTTTGGCTGGAGCGTCTTTTGGGAAGTTTCTTGGGGCTTGAGGAAGAAATATCCTTGAAAAAGATCGAATCCCATCTCTTTGCACTGTTCGTACTGCTCTTTGGTCTCTACTTTTTCAGCCAAAGATTTGATACCGAAGTTTTTCAATACTTCCACATATTCTTGAACCACTTTCCGATCCACTTTGGGATCTAGCATATCAAATTTGACAATATCAAATAGGTAGAAATACTCCATATACCTATCGAAATTTTCGCGATTAGCCACAAAATCGTCAAGCGCTAGCGTATAACCCTCTTTTTTGTATTTCTCGAGCCTCTCGGAAACATACAAAATCTTCACATCTTCCAATATCTCTATAACGAAATCCTCTTTTGGTAAGATATCGATACTGCCACTCTTGATAAAAAGCTCATCCACGTTTACAAATCCTCTGCCACCATCGAGCACCTGCCTATATCCAGTAGATAAAAAGGCGCTCAGAAGCGCACTTGTGGCGTACTGGTTGGACTGGGGGTTCTTCGCGTCAATTTTTTGGCGAAAAAGGAGCTCATAACCCACCAATTTTTCATCTCTATCCAATATCGGCTGCTTGGCGAAAACTATCTCTTTTGGCATTACACTATCCCACAAAGTTTTAGCAGTGCATCGCTGTCTGGCTTACGCTTGGCAAAGGCTTCGAAACTCTCCATAGCCCCTCTGCTACCCCCTTTACAAAGCACCTCTTGCAGATAACTCTCGGCTATCTCGTCGTTGTATATGCCGTTATCTACAAACATGAAAAAGGCATCGGCACTCAGAACCTCTGCCCATTTATAGCTGTAGTACCCTGCAGCATATCCGCCCGCGAAAATATGCCCGAAGCCCCATTGGAATTTGTTGTATGCCGGAGGCTTGATGAGGCTCACCTCATCTCTTACGCTATCGAGCACCTCTTGCACATCCACAGGATAGCGCATATGAATGAGCATATCAAAAAGCCCAAACTCCAACTGCCTTAGCATCGCCAAAGCACTTTGGAAGTTTTTGGCTTCTTTGAGACGCTGCATCATCTCTCTTGGCATTGCTTCGCCGCTTTTGTAGTGTCTAGCAAAAAGAGCGAGCACCTCTTCTTCGTAAGCGAAGTTTTCCAAGAACTGGCTTGGAAACTCCACTGCATCCCACTCTACGCCAGCTATACCGCTAACTGCTGGCTCTTTTACGGTGCTTAGCAGATGATGCAGCGCGTGCCCCATCTCATGAAAAAGCGTTACCACATCGTCTGGGCGAAGAAGGCTAGGAACATTATCCGATGAAGGAGCAAAATTTGCAACGATATAGGCTACAGGATAAACTATCTCACCTTTCTCATCCATATGATGCTTGACCCACTCATCCATCCAAGCGCCTCCCCTCTTGCCCTCTCTTGCCTCCAAGTCCATATAGACCCTGCCCACCAATCTCTCAGGCAAGCGTATCTCATAGCAGCTAACGCTCTCATGCCACACGGGAGTGTCCACTTTTGTAAACTCAAGTTTAAAAAGCCTATGTAAAAACTCAAAAAGCCCCTCAACCGTGGCATTTTTCTCAAAATAGGGTTTATACTCCTCATCATCTACACTATATTTTGCTTTCTTAAGTTTCTCGCTCCAATACGCTATATCGTAAGCTTGCAAATCTTCATTGAACCCATGGGCTTTCGCAAATTGGCGCAACTCTTCCAGCTCTTTTTCGGCTTGGTTTTTGCTTTTTTGAGCTAGTTCTCGCAAAAACTCCACCACCTCCTCTGGACTTGTAGCCATTTTGGTGGCTAGACTCAATTGGGCATAGTTAGCATAGCCCAAAATATTCGCTTTTTTATTTCTTAGCTCTAGAATCTTTTGGATAAGCTCCTCGTTTTCTGGCGCTCTCGTCACATAGGCCTTGTAGAGCTCTTGGCGCTTTTGCCTGTTGGGACCATAGCTCATATAGGCGATGTAGCTTGGCTGCTTAAGGGTGAAACGATAGCCCTTTTCGCACTTTGCAGCCTCAATGAGCGACTCTGGCATCCCTTCTACGTCTTTTTCATCTACAATCATCTCGTAGCTATCGGTAGCTTTGAGCAAATTTTGCGCAAAAGCACTTGTCAGTTCGCTTAGCTCAATATTAATTTTTTTAAGCTCTTGCTTTTTCTCTTCCTTCAGCCCTACGCCGCTTAGGCGAAATTCGAGCAAAAGATCCTCTATCACTTTTTTCTGCTCTTGATTGAGCGGCTTGGTGTCGATTTGCCGTAAAGCCTCGTAAATCGCCTCGTTTTGCCCAAGCTCGGTATGGTAGCGGCTTATTTCGACGATGAGATCGTTGTAGATCTTTTCCGTTTTTTCGCTGTTTTTGACATAATTGAGATGCGCAATGGGCGAGAAACAAAAACCAAGCTCCTCTTCCATAAGCTGCAAAGGACGGACGAAATTTTCGTAGTCTTTCTGTGGCAATGCTAATAGATCGTCAATCTTTTTTCGATTGTTCTGCAACGTTTGTAAAACCAACTCTTTTTGCTGTTCAATGTTTTCATCGTTTACCAAAAACTGGGGAAAACTCATAAACTCTCCTTCAACTCTTTTTGTAACAGTTCGATAAATATTTCAAAAGGGGGCAGATTGAGCCTTGCTTCTCTTTGCTTCTTGCCCCACATCGGCTCGGGATAGTGGCTATCTTCTTGAAAACGCGCCATGATGTGCCAATGTAGGCGCGGTAAATAGTTGCCAAAAGAAGCGATATTGATCTTTGTGGGATTGTAGTAAGCAATCATGAGCCTCTCGATTATATCTAGGCATTTATAGATCTGCAGCTTCGTATCCTCGTCGCATTCGCTCATCTCTTTGCAAGGCTTCTGGGTAAAGATTTTGAGCCATGGAATTTCGCTCTCGTGCTCTTCAATGTATATCAAATCGTTTGCATAAACCATTTCTCTACGCTTTCATTGAAAAATAATTATAGAATTCTATTACAAAAGATACGCAAATAAAAGTGATTTACTCTCCACTGATAATTAATTATAAATATTTTTTATTACAAACCGATAATTTTAAAAATTGACGTTACTTACGTTGGAGTAAAGATGCTCAAAAACATCTCTTTAGCCAAAAAGATACAAATCCCTCTTTTGATTTTTATTATTGTAGGCATTGTCATTATAGGCAGTTACAATCTCATTGAACTTGGAAAAATCGAAGAAAAAATATATAGCCAAGTAGAAAAAAATCTAAGAACATTCTACGCACTCAAAATGGAAGAGAAAAAGAGCATAGCCCTCACAAACGCCATCTCGCTCGCAAGCAACTCCCTCATAGCGGATGCATTAAAAAACGGCAATAGGGAATTGGCGCTATATGAGTTGCAAAAAGCTATCAACAACTATAAGCAGTATACAAAATTTAAAAATATTAAAATACATCTTCACACAAAAGACATTCACTCCTTTTTAAGAGCGTGGAAGCCAGAAAAGTATGGCGATGACTTAAGTGGATTTCGCAAAACGATTCTTTGGGTCGTGCAAAACAGAAAGCCTTTGGTGGCTATTGAGTTGGGACGAGCAGGATTGATTCTTAGAGGTTTGTCGCCTGTGTTTGATGATGCAAATCAATATGTCGGAAGTTTAGAGTTCATGCAGGGATTAAATTCCATTGCAAAAGATTTACAAAAGAGAGGCATCTATTTCTTAGTCGCATTTGATAGAAAATACCTCAAAATAGCAAAGTTTTTGCAAAAAGCCCTACCAATTTCACGCAACTATGTGTTAGCAATCCACGCGTATGATCAAGCATTCTATCAAGATATCAAAAACACCGCTCTAACTCCTCGTTTTCAGACTAAAAACTATTTTGCTGTAACTATTCCTATAAAAGATTTCAACAATAAAACGGTCGCCTACGCAATTATTGGCAAAAGCAAACAAGAGATCAATGCAATCATAGAACAAAACAAAAACAGCCTTATCCTTCAACTCATAATCATGGCAGTGACGGGAGCATTTGTGTTTATAGCTTTGCTAATCACACTCCAAACAGCCATCCTCAAACCGATTAAGACTCTTCAAGAACGCACCAAAGACCTCGCACAAGGGAAAGGGGATTTAAGTAAGAGAGTGCAAATCAATGCAAAAGATGAAATAGGCAGAGTCGCCTACTATATCAACGCCTTTATAAAAAAATTGCGCGAAATCATCGTCTCTATCACAAACAATATCAAAAGCCTCCAGGAAATATCCAATACTATCTCCAATGTATCGGCGCAAGTTAGCAAATCAGTAAGCAAACAAGACAGCCTCATAGCAAAAGCCCAGCAAAAAACAGAAAAGGTGCAAAACAAAATCGAAACGACTGATACGAAAGTAACGCAAACTGCAGAATATATCACAAATACGAATGAAACGCTTCAAGAACTGATAACGTATTTGCGCACAATTACCGATAAACTCCAAGAAAATACACAAAAGCAGCTAGATACCTCTAGCAAAATCTCCTCTTTGGCAGAGCAATCCAAAGATATAAAAAAGATAGTAAAAATCATCAAAGATATAGCGGATCAGACAAATATGTTGGCCCTCAATGCGGCAATCGAAGCAGCACGCGCACACGAACATGGCAAAGGATTTGCAGTGGTTGCCGATGAGGTGCGCCAACTTGCAGAAAAAACCCAAAAAAGCCTAAGCGAGATAGACAACTCCATCTCCATCATTACCCAAGAGATCCAAAACTCGCAACAAATTATCACCAAAACGGCAAATGCATCAAAAGAGCTATCCAACGATGCCAATATATTGATCGAAAAATCCAACAACAGCTTAAAAAATTTGCATGAAACCCTTCAGATTTCACAAACGGCAAAAGAGGACATGGCAGAAACCAAAGCCATCGTCAATCTCTTGATAGAGATTATTAACGATATATACAAAGAATCCAAATCTTCGGAGGCTACTATCCAAAACTTGCAAAAGGTTACGAAAACCATCGAAAACATATCAAAAGAGCTATTGCGAGATGTCAACCAATTCAAAACGCAATAGTTAGGCTTGGCCTTCTATTGCATCAAAGCGCAAATCCCTTTTTTATCTTCTTACACAAATCTTTTTTGTAAATGTAGAGAAAGAATAATATTATAAAATTTTATTGTTGAAAGGAGTAGTGATGAAAAAAATTCTATTTTTAATGCTATTTGCAGTTGCGATTTTTGCTGAGATTCACTGGCAAAAAGACTATCAAACGGCCTTCCAAAAGGCGCAACAAGAGCAAAAACCGCTTTTTGTGTTTATGGAAAGGCTCGATCCACCATGCAGATGGTGCGAAAAGATGAAAAAATTCACGCTATCAAACAAAGAGATCGCAAGCACTATCAACAAACACTTCATAGCAGTCAAAGTCACTAGAGAAAAGAGAAACTATCCCTCTTTTTTACACTCCAAATATGTCCCAGCCATCTTCATTCTCGATCACAACAACAAACCAATCACCAAAGTAATTGGCTATTGGGACGTAAACGATTTCAAAAGCGATCTGAGGTATATTTTGGATGAATTATTGAAAAAGAGATAAAGGTGGTAAAAAGTGTAAGCTTTAAAAAGGTTAAATTTTTACTTCTATTTATATTTGTTCTTTTTATATTTCTCTTTACCGCACTAATAGTCTACGAGGAGTATACTGAATCCCAAAAAGAGATAGAAAACTTCAAAAAAGAGTACATCGCAAAACAAAAAGAGATCATCAAACAAGAGACCCTCAGAGCTCTTCGTTACATATCCTACAAACACAAAAACGCTGGTACAAAATCCCTTGCCAAACTCAAAGAAGAGATCATAGATGCGATTGAGTATATGAGAAACGAGAGGGATGGCACGGGATATATATTTATCTATACCTTTGATGGGATCAACGTTGCAGATCCCATCCTCAAACAGAATAAAGGCAAAAACCTTATAGATTTCACCGATCCAAATGGCAAAAAGGTGATAAAAGAGCTTATAGAAGTATCCAAAAAGCCTGATGGCGGCTATGTACGGTATGTCTGGAACAAACCCATCGTCAATAAACTCGCACCAAAAATCTCCTATGCAAAAGCCTACCATCCCTTTAAATGGATGGTAGGAAGCGGCGTCTATCTCGATGAGATAGAAAAAATTATCGCCCAAAAGGAGATAGCACACAAAGACAAAATGATAAAGTATATCATCAATATCATCACTCTTTCTTTTATAGTGCTACTCATAACTATAGCTACCATCAGATACTTCTCAACGCTTTTGGAAAAATCGCTAGTCAAAATACAAGAGCGATTCAACGAAGCAGCCAACAAAAATATCTATATCTACACGCACGACTTACTGTTTGATGAGTTTAAAGAGATCGCAAAATACGCCAACAAAATGATAAAAATCATAAAAGATCGAACCAAAAAGCTTCAAGAGCTCAATAGAAATCTAGAATATAAAGTCCTAGAAAAAACAAAAGCCCTCCATAACCAAAACGAAGAGCTCAAAAAATCAAAAGAGCTTACAGAATCTGTATTGAGAGCTCAAGACAAGTTTCTTAAAACTGCCATTCACGAGATAAACACACCACTATCCATCATCCTTACAAACCTCGATCTGCTCAAAATGGAAAATATCAAAAACAAAGAGCTCTCCAATATCGAACTAGGCGTCAAGATAATCCACAACATCTATAACGACTTAGCCTATATGGTCAAGAAAGATAGGGTCGAATACAAAAAAGAGCACATCAATGTATCAAACTTTTTAGCAAAAGAGATAGACTTTTTCATCGAAATTGCCAAAGCCAACCTTCTCCAAATTGAAAGCAAAATAGAAAATGGGCTCTATCTGCAGATAAATCCGATAGAGCTGCAAAGAATCATCGACAATAACATCTCCAACGCCATAAAATACAGCTATCCCAAAAGCACAATCTATATAAAACTCTATAAAAAAGAGCATATTATCTTTGAAATCAGCACCAAATCCAAAAAAATAGAAGATACCCAAAAGATTTTCAAGCAGTTTTACAAAGAGGATGACGCAAAAGGGGGATTTGGATTGGGACTGGCGCTGGTTTATGAGATTTGTCAAAAATATGGCTTTGCCATAGAGGTTTCTTACAAAGATGGCTATAATATCTTCAAATATATCTTGAAAGAGCGACATGAAAATATTTTTGCTTGAAGATGAGATCATTCTTTGCGATTCTATCCATAGATACCTTACAAAGCTTGGGCACGACGTGCTATGTTGCTACGATGGCAAAGAGGCACTGACTATTTTACAGCAGCAAAGCTTCGATCTCTTGGTACTTGATATCAATGTGCCTCAAATAAATGGATTTGAGATTTTGGATACTTTGCAAAAAGATCACAACTACACCCCGACTATTTTCATAAGCGCCCTCACTGATATAGAAGATATTACAAAAGCTTTTGAACTTGGATGCAAAGACTACATCAAAAAGCCTTTTCATCTCAAAGAACTAGAACTTAGAATAGAAAAGATCTCCTCATCGATAGAGAACAAAAAACATATAGTGCTAAGCAAAAACTACAGCTACTCCATCGAAAAAAAGACACTCTATTTTGACGACACCCCCGTCGAGCTTACAAAAAGGCAGCTGCAAATCATCGATCTGCTAGCTAGAAACAGAGGCTTAGTTGTCAATTTTGATATGTTTCGCGAATTTGTCTATGACGATGAATTTGTGGACAACCCAACCATTAGAGCAGAAATAAGTAGACTCAAAAAGATCCTAAAAGAGGACTTTATTATCAATATTAGAGGACTTGGATACAAAATAGCAAAAAAACCTTCTCTCTAGCCCTTCGATTCATCCCCATACATTCGTTTTTTCTTTGATTCTCATTTATTTGCTACGCTTATGCTACTTTTTAGTTTTACAATATGCCAAACCCTATTGAAGGAGCAAAAATGAGAAACTTCTTGCTATCCGGTGTGGCTGCATCCTTGCTATTAGTCTCTGCAAACGCAGCGGACTCTTTGGAGGATGCTTTCAAAGATGGCAAATTTAGAGGGCATATAAGAGCCTTTTATATAGATAGGTATTGGCAAGGAGCACTCGAATCTGCCAAGACAGATTATGATGCATTTGCCGTAGGGGTGGATCTTCACTACGAGACAGGCTCATTTTATGGCTTTAGCGCTGGTATTGGTATATACAGTGACAACGATTTTGGACTTAACAGCTCAGACATCAAAAAGGTGCACACCTCTATCTTGGGTGACGATGGAGAGAGCTACGCTTTTGTAGGAGAAGCCTACTTGCAGTATAAAAATGGCAATACCATCTTCAAAGCCGGTCGCCAAAAACTCAATACTCCTCTAATAGCAGCTGATGATGCCCGAATGATTCCCAACTTGTTTGAAGCATACATGCTCATCAACAAAGACTTGCCAAATACCACACTCATTGCAGGGCATGTGACAAAAATAGCGCCAGGGACTTTCTTCAATCAATATAGAAGCACATCACCTGCCGGGCAAGCTTTGGCAATCACTGCAGGGTATGGAGCAAACGCGAATGCAAGTATAGGCAAATTTCAAGATATGGGATGGTATGCGATTGGTAAAGAGACTGATGGCGTCTCCTTAGCAGCAGTGGTCTACAAAGGCATAGAAAATATCACGTTGCAAGCATGGGACTACTATGCACACGATATTTTAAATGCTATCTACCTGCAAGCCGATTTCAAATGGAATAGCCTCATTAGCGACAGTATCAAACCCTTCGCAGGGTTGCAGTACATCAACCAAAAAGATGTGGGCAACAAGCTTGCTGGCAAAGTGGACTCCAACTACATTGCAGCTAAAATCGGTGCACAATACAACAACCTCTCCCTCTACGCAGCATATTCAACTACAGATTCAAGCAAAGGCGCTGCAGTTAATGGCGGGGTAATCACTCCTTGGGGCGGTATGCCAGCTTTTACGCAAGGTATGGTAACTAGGCATCAATTTTTCGCAGATACGGACGCTTGGAAAGTGGCAGGAGTGTATAAATGGAGCAATTTTGGACTCAATCTCAAAACAGCCTTTTTCTACACATCTTTTGACGTGGGCAAAGACAACGCATACTCGCCAAATCACGCTTGGACGGCTACCGAGGCAGGATTTGACTTCATCTACTATCCAGAAGCTATCAAAAATTTGCAAGTGCGCTTTAGAGGCAACTTCCCGCGAAGCTTCTATGAAAAAGCCGATGGCAGGGATTTAGGATGGAACGAGTATAGATTCATTATCAACTACAATTTTTAAGGAGAGAGTATGAAAACCGAAATTTTGCAAAAACTCAAATCCAATCCAAGGCTTTGGGAACTTATCGAAAAAAGAGAGAAATTTTCTTGGACGATGGCTATCATCATGCTCATCGTCTACTATGCCTTTATCCTTACTATAGCATTTGATCCTTCATTGCTCGGTAAGCCTCTATCAGAAAATATGGTGACAACCGTAGGGATACCCGTAGGTATCGGCGTGATTGTCTTTGCGTTTATTCTCACGGGGATTTACGTCAACAAAGCCAATAAGGAGTTTGACGTGATTACAAAAGAACTTCACGATTCAGTAAAGGATGAGCTATGAAAAAGTGGTTGCTGCTATTTTTGGGGACGCTCTCGCTTTTTGCAGCACCTGCTGCCGAAGTGAGCGGTAAGAGAGATCTTAATATCTCTGCGATAGTGATGTTTTTGCTCTTTGTGGCTTTGACTCTTGGTATTACTTACTGGGCGGCCAAAAGAACCAGAACCGCCAAAGATTTCTACACCGCT
Organism: Nitratiruptor sp.; assembly: GCA_015494535.1. Lineage (GTDB taxonomy): Bacteria > Campylobacterota > Campylobacteria > Campylobacterales > Nitratiruptoraceae > Nitratiruptor. Next base: position 26,041 of record WGBC01000091.1, read on the forward strand.
GGCGGTGGGATCACCGGTTTTCAAAACGGCCTTGCGATGGCTGGGGATTATATGAGCGCCGCTTCGTTTCTGGGAATCTCGGGGCTAGTCTATCTCAAAGGATACGATGGGCTTATCTATTCCATCGGCTTTTTGGTGGGTTGGCCTATCGTGCTTTTTTTGATAGCTGAAAAGCTCAGAAATCTTGGTAAATACACCTTCGCGGATGTCGTCTCTTTTAGGCTCAAACCTGGACCTACCAGGACGTTGGCGGCTTTTGGATCGATTGCTACGGTGCTACTCTACCTCATCGCCCAGATGGTGGGATCTGGTAAACTCATCCAAGTGCTCTTTGGGCTTGATTATGCGTTTGCAGTCATTATCGTTGGCGTATTGATGATTTTATACGTGACATTTGGCGGGATGCTTGCAACTACTTGGGTACAGATCATCAAAGCAGTTTTACTCTTGGCTGGGGCTACTTTCATAGCTTTGGCAGTGATGGCGCACTTTGGCTTTAGCTTTGAATCACTCTTCAAAGAGGCTGTCAAAACGCACCCCGACGGTATCAAGATTATGTCGCCGGGCGGTCTGGTTAGCGATCCAATTTCGGCAATATCTCTTGGTATGGCGTTGATGTTCGGTCTAGCTGGGTTGCCACACATCTTGATGAGATTTTTCACTGTGGCCGATGCGAAAGAGGCAAGAAAATCTGTCTTTTACGCGACGGGATTTATCGGGTATTTTTATGTTTTGACGTTTATCATCGGTTTTGGAGCCATCGTATTCGTGATGAAAAATCCAGAGTACTTGGACGCTGCAGGCAAAATCATTGGCGGCAACAACATGGCGGCAATCCACCTCTCTCATGCGGTAGGTGGCAACTTCTTCTTGGGATTTATCTCTGCCGTGGCGTTTGCTACCATTTTGGCAGTGGTTTCAGGTTTGACACTTGCTGGCGCTTCCGCAATCTCTCACGATCTTTATGCAAGCGTCATCAAAAAGGGACAAGTAGATGAGATCACGGAGATGCGCGTATCAAAAATCGCTACATTGGTAATCGGTATTTTGGCGATTTTGCTCGGTATCGCGTTTGAGAAGCAAAACATCGCATTCATGGTGGGACTTGCCTTTGCAATCGCAGCAAGCGCCAATTTCCCTGTGCTTTTCCTCTCGATGTATTGGAAGGGCCTCACGACCAAAGGTGCTTTTAGAGGCGGGCTTTTGGGTCTTTTGACTGCGATCGTGCTCGTTATCTTGGGGCCAACTGTCTGGGTGAGCGTGCTTGGCAATCCTGAACCGATTTTCCCATACAAATACCCTGCACTCTTTTCTGTGACGGTTGCCTTTATTGGTATATGGTTCTTCTCTAAAATAGACAATTCCAAAGAGGCACAAGAAGAGAGAGAAAAATTTGAGGCTCAATACATCAGAGCCCAAACCGGTATCGGCGCAGAGGGAGCAACGTCCCACTAATACAAAGCGGCTTTTGCCGCTTTAAGGATAGACCATGAAAGAGCTAAAAGAGTTTTTGCATCAAGTGCATCCATTTGACTTCTTGGATGAAAAAACACTCAATCTCATCGCTGCTCATACAGACATAGGCTACTACAAAGAGGGGGCTACACTTATGAACTATTCCGATAGCCCTCAAACCTTTTACGTGATTCTCAAAGGCATAGTCAAAGAGATAAACAGCGATGAGGAGATAGTGGATATCTACTATGAAAAGGACTGCTTTGATGCAAAAGCTCTGCTATCCCAAAAAGTACACAACAGGTTCGTAGCCGATCAAGAGACGATTGTATATGAGATAGGCAAAGAGGCATTTTTGGAAGCTATCAACACTTCTAAAGAGTTCAAAAACTATCTGCTTCTTGGCATATCCCACAAACTTGAAAAGATCAAAGAGCAAAACCAGACAAAAATCATTGGCGAATTTCTCTCAGCCAAAATCAGCGACACCATCCTCAATCCGCCTCATCTCCTCCCTGGCGATACCACTATCTACGAGGCTATCAAAACACTTGAGAATACAAACTCTCAAATCCTCATTATCAAAAAAAGTGACGCCAACTACCTCTATGGCGTCTTTACGGATAAGGATTTGCGAAAAGTTATTCTAATCGGTGTCGCCAAAGATGAACATATAGAAAAAATAGCCAATTTTCCGGCTATCACCATCGAATATGACGACTTTTTGTTCAACGCCTTGCTAAAGATGACAAATCTAGGCATCAAGCATCTCGTAGTAACCCAAGAGGAAAATATCATAGGCACATTGGAGATTACAGAGATTCTGAGTTACTTTTCCAACCAAACATACCTTTTGGCCAAAAACATAGAAAACGCCCAAACTATCCAGGAGTTGCAAAAGGTAAGCCAACGATTTTTCGATGTTGTTAAAATTCTCTACCACAAAGGGATCAAAATCCGCCACTTGGCAAAACTTTTGGATGAATTACATAAGAAACTCTACAAAAAAGTCTTTGCTTTGACGTTCGATGAAGAGACTAGAAAACTAAGCACTCTCGTTGTGCTTGGCAGCGAAGGCAGAGGGGAGCAGCTTTTGCGCACGGATCAGGACAACGCATTGATTTTGGATGATAGTTTGGAGTATGCAAAACTCCAAGAGACTACAACAAACTTCACCAATGCCCTCATTGCATTGGGCTACCCCAAATGCCCTGGCAACATTATGCTTAGCAATCCATACTGGTGCAAAAGCGAAACGGCATTTAAAGAGAGTATATTAGATTGGATAGAAAATCCAAACGAAAAACATCTTATGTATCTATCGATCTTTTTGGACACTAAGGCAATTGATGGAGATGAAAAGAGATTACGTTCTCTTAAAAACATACTCTATGATCGAGTGAGCGACAACATCTCCTATCTCGCCAATCTAGCCAAGCCGATATTTTCCTTCGATACGCCTCTTGGGCTTTTCAATACATTGAGAACGGACAAAAGCAACAGAATCGATCTGAAAAAAGGCGGGATTTTTCCTATTGTGCACGGCAGCAGGATATTGGCTTTGCAGTATAGGATAGAGGAGACCAACACGGTAAAACGCATCAAAGAGATAAATAAATTGAATATCTTAGATACCGAGTTTGCAAAAGATTTGGTAGAAGCATACGACACACTCCAAAGCTTCAGACTCAAAGCCTCTTTGGAAAGTATCGAAAAAGGAGGTGCTGCCACCAACGAAATCCAAATCGATTCTCTCTCAAAAATAGAGAGAGATTTGCTTAAAGACTCTTTTAAAATAGTAGATAAATTCAAATCATTTATTAAATACCATTATAGATTGGATATGGTTATCTAAGATGTTTTTTAAAAAGTGGCTTGATAAATGGCGATTGCAAGATGAACGCTTCGACTTCCTCTTTGATGAGGAAGCGGCGGGGGAATACGTAGCGATAGATACCGAGACCACGGGGCTTGATCCAAAAAGCGACGAGATCATATCTATCGCTGCAATCGTGATCAAAGGGCATAAAATAATTACCAGCAAATCGCTGCATATCAAAATCAAGCCCACCAAGGAGATCAATGAAGAGAGCATCAAAATACACAAAATCAGACACTGCGATCTCCAAGAGGCAATGGAGCCAAAAGAGGCGATGGAGCGACTTTTGTATTTCATAAAAAACAGACCCTTGGTGGGGTACTACTTAGAGTTTGATGTAAAAATGATCAACAAATACCTTGAACGCTTTTTTGGATTTTCTTTGCCAAATAGGTGTATAGAGGTATCTGGACTTTACTATGATTATAAACAAAAAATAATCCCTCAAGGCTTTATAGATTTGAGATTTGATACAATCTTGGAAGACTTACATCTTCCCAAACTCAAAGCACACAATGCATTCAACGATGCACTCATGAGTGCAATGATATTTTTGAAACTAACCAAACAATAAAAGGAGTCAACATGGCAAATACACCAGTTTTCGATCCCACACCGCGCATCAAAGAACGCGCTCGCATCAACTCGATGGAGCAATATTGGCAGATGGTAGAAGATGCCCGAAACGATTTTGAGGGCTTTTGGGACAAATTAGCTAAAGAGAAGATCGACTGGATCGAGCCTTATAGCAAAGTTTTGGATGAATCCAACGCACCTTTTTACAAATGGTTCATAGGTGGTAAGCTCAACGTCACCCAGCAATGTATCGATAGGCATCTTGAAAAACGCAAAAACAAAGCCGCCATCATTTGGGAGGGCGAGCCGGGCGATAAGAGAATCATCACCTATCTTGAGCTCTACTATGAGGTAAACAAATTCGCAAACCTTCTAAAAAACAAGTTTGGCATCAAAAAAGGCGATCGCGTCGTCATCTACATGCCAATGATCCCTGAAGCTGCTTTTGCGATGCTTGCATGTGCAAGAATCGGAGCGATTCACTCGGTCGTTTTTGGTGGATTTAGCGCAGAAGCTTTGCGAGATCGTATCCAAGATGCCGAGGCAAAGCTCGTCATCACGGCTGACGGCGCATACCGCAGAGGCAAGCCATATTTGCTTAAACCCGTAGTCGACGTGGCACTGGCAAAGGGATGCGAGAGCGTAGAAGCTGTCTTGGTGGTCAGGCGAAACAATGAAGAGATAAACTGGCATGAGGGGCGCGATTACGACTACAACCAGCTTATCGCAGATATGCCTATTCATTGTGAACCTGAAATCATGGATAGCGAAGATCCGCTTTTTCTTCTTTACACTTCAGGAAGTACGGGCAAACCAAAAGGAGTCCAGCACGCTCAAGCTGGCTATATTCTTTGGGCGCAATTAACGATGGAGTGGGTATTTGACATTAAGGACGAAGATACTTATTGGTGTACCGCAGACGTTGGCTGGATCACAGGACACACCTATATCGTCTATGGGCCACTTGCCGCAGGGGCGACGACTGTGATGTATGAGGGCGTGCCAGTCTATCCGGATGCTGGAAGATGGTGGAGAATGATAGAAGAGTATAGAGTCAACCAGTTCTATACCGCTCCTACTGCCATTAGACTCCTGCACAAACTTGGAGCAGATGAGCCAGACAAATACGATCTCAGTTCACTCTATATCCTTGGTACTGTGGGTGAGCCTATCAACCCGGATGCGTGGATGTGGTATTTTGAAAAAGTTGGTCGCAGCCAATGCCCAATCGTGGATACCTGGTGGCAGACTGAGACGGGTGGACATATGATAAGTCCGCTTCCAGGAGCTACCCCGATTAAACCAGGCTCTGCAACTTTCCCGCTTCCTGGCATCTTTGCTGAGATTATCGATGAAAATGGCAATAAAAAAGAGCCAGGTGAAAAAGGGTATCTCTGTATCACCAAACCTTGGCCAAGCATGATACGCACAATCTGGGGCGATCCAGATAGATTCGTCAAGAGCTACTTTGGCACCTGCAAAAAAGATGGCAAGCCGGTTTACTTCAGTGGAGATGGAGCAATTTATGATGAAGATGGCTACATCTGGATCACGGGTAGAATGGATGACGTAATTAACGTAAGCGGCCATAGGCTTGGTACAGCCGAGATCGAAGCGGCCATCGGGCATCATCCAAGAGTCGCCGAATGCGCCGTGGTAGGCAAACCGCATGATGTAAAGGGTGAAAGCGTCTTTGCCTTTGTAGTGCTCAAAGATGACGAAGGCGCGGCAGACGAGATGGAGCTAGTCAAAGAGATAAACGAAGTTATCACCAAAGATATCGGACCTTTGGCTAAATGTGACGAGATCGCATTCGTACCGGGACTTCCAAAGACACGCAGCGGGAAAATTATGAGAAGGATTCTTAGAGCCATAGCCAAAGGCGAAGAGATCAAGCAAGACACCTCTACCCTTGAAGATCCAAGCGTAGTAGAGAAAATTATTCAAATCGTGCAAAAGTAATCAAAGAGTGCAGCTGCCGCTACCGCAGCTGCCGCTTATATTGAAATCCTCTTCATAGCCGCAATTTTCACAGCGATAGGTTACATTGGACGTGCCGCTGCAGCCCCCACCCTTTTTAGTCTTAAGAGCAATTGTCTTTTGACCACACTCTGGACAGATACCTTGCTCGATTTTTTGTAGTTTGGCGCCCTTATGCCTGATATAGAGGTAGTAGGCAAGGACGCTAAGCAAAATGATGATAGCCGAGACCACAAACATATACATCGCTACTCTCTTGCAAAGACACTAGAAGTGGCGCAGATGGTTTGGAGCATATATTTGGCATCAAGGCTTCCTCTTCTATTCGCCCTCTTCCACCACTTTATCGCCTCTTCTTCATTTTTCTCCACGCCCCACCCCTCATAGTAGAGCATGCCTATGTAGTACATCGCTTCGGCATTCCCCTCTTTTGCCAACTCTTTGAAAATCTTGTAAGCTTCTTCAAATTCCTCTTTTTCAAAAAGATCTATCGCCTTTTGCAGCATGCTACTCCTTTTCGCTGTAATGCAACTTCAACCCCTCCTCGCTCATCACGAAGCCACTTATAATCAACTTACCCTCATGCACCATTTTGTGGTGCTTTGCGCAAAGGGGAATGAGATTGTATTTGTGGTTTGCTTTGAAATGATCGATAAAGCCACCTTTTGCCTTGGCTTTTGGCGTGATGTGGTGCACCTCCTCTACAATCTCGTTGCATATTGCGCACTTTGTCAGATATACTCGCTTATTATAGCGACTCTTTCTCTTTTGGCGCAAAAGCTCCGCTTCGCTATAATCTTTGACTAAAGATTTGCGAATCTTATAGGCATACTCCAAAAACTTCTCATCCATATGCAAAGCCTTGGCAAATTCCAGCCCATACATGGTGCCGCCGCTGCCAATCTCTAACTTTCTATTGTAGATGAGCCTATCAGCTTGCTCGTCATAGTAAACGCCAAGATGTAAAAATATGAGGTTTTCAATCTCTTTTATTGCCGCAATATTGACAAGTTGGTGCAGATGCGTAGCAAAGATGAAAAAAGATCCTATCTCACTAAGCCTTCTGATAGCCGCACTCACGATGGAGAGAGCCGAATAGGTTTCAGTCCCCTGGCTTATCTCATCGCCTAATATCAACGAATTGCTGGTAGCTCTATTGAAGATGTTTTTAAGCTCCAGCATCTCTATGGCAAAAGTGGAGAGTCCTTTGTAGAGATTGTCTTTGGAGACTATGCGAGTAAAGATCTTATCTACCAAAGAGTAGCGCATCGCCGTAGCTGGCACGAAAAAGCCTGCCTGCGCCATGACTACTGCCATGCCAACGCTCTTCATCAAGGAGCTCTTACCACTAGAATTGATGCCATAGAGCAAAATCCCTCTTACCTCTTTGCCGCCACTGGCCTCGGTGGTGATGTGGTCGTGTTCGCTTGCTGGATCGCCAAGGAGCAGATCGTTTGGAATATAGATGCCATTCTCTTCTCTTGATTCAATAAGTGGATGGCGAAGAGCGATGAATTCTAGCTTTGGGTCTTGCACAATTTGTGGCTTAGCATAGTTGTAACTTGCAGCCACCTTGGCACCACTCACAGCAAAATCGATCTCAGCCACGTAGCTTATAAGCTTCTCCATTAAGGCGCTATATTCAAGCTCTATCTCATGCAATACCTCTTCATACCTATGCTTCACGAGAGCTTTGAGCCTGCTTTGCAAAGCCAAAAACTCTTGAGAAAGATCGTAGATAAATTCACCGCCGATTTTGACGCTGTTTTTGAGGGTTTTCACTTCAAAATCTCTGAAAAATAGATGTTTGCCACCTACGCTCACAAAACTTTGCAAGAGATCTTTTTGAATTGCTTTGTAGCGGTTGCGAGTAAGCGAAATATAAAACCCCTCGCTCTCTAACCAACCGAGGCTAGCATACTCTTCGCCGTCAAAGAATGCGTTGATATGATCGAGTATTGTCTGTAATTGATCGTAAATACCAGCTATTGCTGCTTCTATATTATCGATGAAGATATCCACACCCTCGCCAAAAATATTTGTCTCAATCTTGTCTCTTGTATATTTGGCGCACTCCAAAAGCTTGAAGCGCTCTTCGATACTTTGGCGAAAGGCATGGACTTCCTCTGGCAAAAAAGTAGCTATTTCTTTAGGCGCTTGCTGATAGAGCTTTTCGATGGAGTAAAGAGAGGTATGGAGATAATTTATCTCGAATGGATGCAGCTTTTTAAGCTTGATGCGCCGAAGGATTCTCTCAAGATCGTAAATCTGCTTCAACAGCTTCTCATACTCTTTATATGAGTCCAAAAAGCCCTCTATCAAGTTATAGCGCTTTTGCAGCTCCTCCCTATCCATGATGGGGTTGAGCAAGCGCTCTTTTAAAAGCCTCTTGCCAATGGGCGTGGAGGTTTTGTCAAGCAGTTTCAAAAGCGTCATCTCGTTGGGATCGCGCGAGATGATATTGAGCTGCTCAAGAGCGTTGTTGCCAAGATAGACAAAGCGTTTATTGCCAAGAAATTCTGGGCGCGAGAGCTTTTGCACGAGGGCTGGATCGTGCTCTATGATAAAGTCGATAAGCAGCGCTAGCGCCTCGCTAGCATAAGGGTAGCGCTCAAGATCGAGATACTCGATGGGTGAGAGCAGCGAATTGATAGAAAAAACGGAAGCGAAAAGCTCGTTTTGGTAGGTGATTTTGAGGCGATCTTTATTAAACGTAGTGCTGTAGTTGGCAAATTCAAGATAGCTTTTCACATATTCCCTATCCACACTTCCTTCAAACGTCACCAATAGCTCCACAGTCTCATAGCTTTGCAAAAGCAAAAAGAGCTCATCCAAAGCAAAATTCTTATCCTCTCTTGTGGAGTGGATCTCGTTGACAAAGGTTTTGCCGGTAGTCACATCCACAGCCCCATAGCCTGCATAGTAAACTCCCCTACTCTCGCCAATGATAAGCGAAGCTATAAAGTTTTCGCTAGCCTCTGATTGATACTCAAAGTTGGTACCCGGAGAGATGATATTAGCGATGTAGCGCTTCACATTGGGCGGCTCGCCCTTTTGGCGCACCAAGACGATGGTATATTTCTTGCTTTGCACAAGCTTTTCCAAGTAGCGATCAAGCGCAAAGTTTGGCACGCCAGCCATGAGAGGGTTGGAGATGGAGTTTTCTATGATGGATTTGTTTTTGCGGGTAAGCTGGATGTTGAGAAATTCCGCTATCTCTTTGGCTTTACCTATTTTGAGCTCTTCATTGTTGACTTCATAGACTTCAAAAAAGGAGCCTATCTCCATCAAGACGACCGTATTTTCTCCATAGCGTTTCTCAAAAAACTCTTGCAGCTCAAAGTAGATTTGCGTCAGTAGCTTTTTCTTGTCATTTAAGAGGGCATTTAGCTCTTGAAACTCCAACCTCTTGCGCCTTTTTTTGTATAATTGTAGCAAAAAAGGCCTGCCATGCAGCTATGTATAGCACTCGATCTTCCCACAAAAGAGCAAAATATAAAATTAGCCAGAGAGCTTAAAGAGTTTCCCATCTGGCTCAAAGTTGGGCTTAGAAGCTATATCAGAGACGGCAAAGAGTTTATCGATGAGCTTCGCCATATCAACCCAAATGCCAAGATTTTCGCCGATCTCAAACTCTACGACATCCCCAATACCATGGCAGACGCAGCCGAAGAGCTTGCCAAAATTGGCGTAGAAATGTTCAATATCCACGCAAGTGCCGGAAAAGAGGCGATGCAAGCGGTCATGCAACGCATTGCCGCCTACCACAATCGCCCCTTGGTGCTAGCAGTCACCGTCCTTACATCATTTGACGAGAAGAGTTTTCATGCAATCTACAACGACTCAATCGATCACAAAAGCATGCAGTTTGCAATAGAAGCCTTTCAAGCAGGGCTTGATGGGGTGGTAAGCTCAGTGTATGAGAGCAAAAGAATAAAAGCTGCAACAAGCAAAGACTTCATCACCCTCACTCCCGGCATTCGCCCCTTTGGAGAGGCAAGTGACGATCAAAAGCGCGTAGCCGACATCAATACAGCCAAAGAGAACAGCAGCGACATCATCGTGGTAGGAAGACCCGTTTATAAAGCTAACAACCCCAAAGAGGTGGTGGAGAGAATATTGACAAATATCTAAATTTTTTCTATAATTTCATCCACTTCACGGACAGGTGGGTGAGCTGGCTGAAACCACCTCCCTGCTAAGGAGGCGTACCCATTGCGGGTACCGAGGGTTCGAATCCCTCCCTGTCCGCCA
>WGBC01000092.1 GCA_015494535.1 Nitratiruptor sp.
ATGATCGCAAATCTGTAGAGTATCCGAACATCTCTGCAAGCGGTACCATAGCAGTAACGATTTTGTTGCCCGCTCTATCTTCCATGCTAGATACTTGTCCACGGCGACGGTTGATGTCACCGATCACGTCACCCATGTACTCTTCTGGCACCTCAACTTCCACTTTCATAATTGGCTCAAGAAGCACAGGATTTGCTTTTTTGGCCGCTTCTTTAAACGCCATAGAACCTGCAATCTTAAACGCCATCTCACTAGAGTCCACATCATGGTAACTTCCATCGTAAAGCGTAGCTTTCACATCAACTACAGGATAACCAGCTACCACACCATTTTGCATAGCTTCTTGAATACCTTTGTCAACTGCAGGGATATACTCTTTTGGAATCACACCACCTGTAATATTATTGACAAATTCATACCCTTTGCCTGGCTCTTGAGGCTCGAGCTTGATGAATACGTGTCCGTACTGTCCGCGACCACCAGACTGCTTGGCATATTTGTACTCTTGATCCACTGGAGTTTTGATGGTTTCTCTGTAAGCAACTTGTGGTTGACCAACTTCTGCATCAACCTTAAACTCTCTCTTCATACGATCAACGATGATCTCTAGGTGCAATTCACCCATACCTGAAATAATTGTCTGGCCTGTCTCTTCGTCGGTATGGACTCTAAAGCTTGGATCCTCTTCAGCGAGTTTTGCCAAAGCTGTAGCCATTTTCTCTTGGTCAGCTTTCGTTTTTGGCTCCACAGCAACGCTGATAACAGGCTCAGGGAACTCCATTTTTTCTAGAATCACTGGATGGTTTTCATCGCAAAGCGTATCTCCAGTGAGAGTATATTTCAATCCAACGACCGCGCCGATTTCACCTGCTGGAAGCTCTTTGATCTCCTCGCGCTTGTTTGCGTGCATTTTCAATAGACGACCAACACGCTCTTTTTTGCCTTTTGTAGAGTTGAGCACATAACTACCGCTCGCAATTTGTCCTCTATAAACTCTTATAAATGAAAGCTGTCCGACAAATGGGTCAGTCATGATTTTGAACGCCAATGCCGCGAAAGGTCCATTGTCTGTAGATTCTACGCTCACTTCTTCGCCTGTTTTAGGATCGATACCTTTGATCCAGCTAACTTCGGTAGGTGCTGGCAAATAGTCCACAACCGCATCGAGAAGTGTTTGTACACCTTTGTTTTTAAACGCACTACCGCAAAGCATCGGCGTGATGGTCATATCAAGTGTACCTTTTTTGATACCTTTTTTGATCTCTTCAACTGTAAGCTCTTCGCCACCGAGATATTTATCAAGGAGCTCCTCATCTGTCTCAGCAACTGCTTCGATGAGTTTTTCTCTATACTCTTCTGCTTTTTCTTTGAGTTCTTCTGGGATATCGATAACTTCATATTTTGCACCCATTGTCTCATCATCCCAGACAATACCTCTCATCTCTACGAGATCCACAACGCCGCGGAAATTGTCTTCAGCACCAATTGGAATTTGAATAGGCACTGGATTTGCCTTGAGTCGCTCGCGAATCTGATTTTCAACATTGAAAAAGTCTGCACCGATTCTGTCCATTTTGTTTACGAATACAATTCTTGGTACATGGTATTTGTTTGCCTGGCGCCATACTGTCTCAGACTGCGGCTGCACGCCACCAACAGCACAAAATACCGCAACAGCGCCATCAAGTACACGCATACTTCGCTCTACTTCGATTGTAAAGTCCACGTGTCCCGGAGTGTCGATGATGTTGATTTGGTGATCTTTCCAAAAACAAGTTGTCGCTGCAGAGGTAATAGTGATACCTCTCTCTTTTTCCTGCTCCATCCAGTCCATCGTCGCCGCGCCCTCGTGCACTTCACCTATTTTGTGCGAGATTCCTGTGTAGTAGAGAATCCTCTCAGTGGTTGTCGTTTTTCCTGCGTCGATATGCGCAGCGATACCAATATTACGTACTTTCTCAATTGGGGTTTTTCTGGCCATATCTTATCCTTTGATTCGATTAATAAATTTTGTGCTTGATTGTAACGAAGAAAAGAGACAAGAGGATAACTCTTGCTCTTTGGAAGATCTCATTGTGAATGATTTGCTTACCATCTGTAATGTGCAAACGCTTTGTTGGCTTCTGCCATTTTGTATGTATCTTCTTTCTTCTTGTATGCCGCGCCTCTTTTGTTAGCTGCATCAAGAAGCTCGTTCGCCAAACGCTCAGCCATAGTTCTCTCATTTCTGTTTCTGGCAGCGTCAACTATCCATCTGATTGCAAGAGATTGTTGCCTAACTGGTCTTACTTCAACCGGTACTTGGTAAGTCGCCCCACCTACTCTTCTACTCTTTACTTCCAAAAGAGGCTTCACGTTTTCGATAGCCTCGTTGAAAACATCGATACCTTTGAGTTCACTGTTTTTCTCTTCGATTCTCTTCAACGCACTATAAAAGATCTTTTGCGCAACGCTTTTTTTACCGTCCCACATCAATTTGTTGATAAATTTCGTTACAACTTTGCTGCCATAAATCGGATCTGGCATAACCTCTCGAACTGGTGCTCTTCTTCTTCTCACTTCTAGCTCCCTTCAATTTTGTAATTTACTCAGACAGTTAAGCCCTGCCTGCGGCTATGAGTGAGAAATAAAATAATTTAATTTCTCACTAACTAGTATAATTTTATTTAGGTCGTTTCGTTCCATATTTAGAACGAGATTTTTTCCTGTTGGCTACACCTGCAGTATCTAGCGCACCCCTAACGATGTGATACTTCACACCTGGCAAGTCCTTTACCCTACCACCGCGTACCAATACGATGGAGTGCTCTTGCAAGTTGTGCCCTTCGCCTGGAATATAGCTAATAACCTCATATCCGCTTGTAAGTCTAACTTTCGCAACTTTACGAAGCGCTGAGTTTGGCTTTTTTGGTGTTGTCGTATAGACTCTTGTACATACTCCCCTTCTTTGAGGGCATTTGACAAGAGCAGGTGATTTTGACTTTTTGATAACCTTTTTTCTCTCTTTTCTTACCAACTGGTTGATTGTAGGCACGTTCTCTTCCTTTCTTGCAAAATTAGTGGCTAATTATATTTAAATCAAGTTTATAAAAAGCTTAATTTAATCTTTACATAAGCTTGATGAAGTTACTCCTCACCAGCTTTTTCCAAAACTACATCTTTTTTCCTGTAAAGACCCGTTCCTACAGGAATGAGTCTACCGATGATGACATTCTCTTTCAAGTCTTCAAGGTAATCCACCTTCGCACTAATACTCGCTTCTGTCAATACTTTCGTCGTATCTTGGAACGAAGCAGCACTGATGACGGAGTCTGAACTCACAGCCGCTCTCGTAATTCCCACGAGCACTGGCTCGGCGATTGCAGGCTGTCCGCCAAGACGCAGGATTCTTTCATTCTCTTTTCTAAACTCTTTTTTGCTCACCAAGTCTCCAGGGATGAACTTCGTATCCCCGCTGTCGATGATTTTAACTTGACGAAGCATTTGCGAAACTATTATCTCAATGTGCTTATCTGAGATGTTAACCCCTTGGCGGCGATAGACTTGCTGTATCTCGGTTACCATATAGTACATCAAAGCTTTTTCACCAAGAGTTCTTAGAATATCATGGCCACTGATGGTACCATCTGTTAGGCGTTCACCTGCATGCACAAATTCGCCATTGTGCACGAGAATCTGACGATTTTTGTCAATCAAGTACTCTACAGTTTGGCCGGTATCTGCAGTAATAATGATGCGCTGCTTACCACGACTCGGTTTGCCAAAGCTCACAACCCCATCGATTTCCGCCACAACCGCAGGATCTTTTGGACGTCTTGCTTCAAAAAGTTCGCTCACTCGTGGAAGACCTCCGGTGATGTCTCTCGATTTTGCAGCTGCTTTTGGCGTTTTCGCCAACGTTTGAGCGAGCTTCACCTCTTGACCACTTTGTACATAGATAGCCGTTTTTGGCTCGAGCACGTAGCGAATCACTTCGCTGCCATCTTTTGGCGCCAAAACGATAGTTGGCTTGTACTCAGGTGGGATGTACTCGTTGATGGTCAGTCTCGTCTCGCCTGTGAACTCATCAACCTGCTCGACCGCCGTCACGCCAGCAATAACATCTTCGAAGGTGACAACTCCCTCTTTTTCTGCGATGATTGGGATAGAATATGGATCCCATTCGGCGATAATGGTCTTGTCTGATTTCGCTGGCGTCGCAATGACAGTATCCTTGGATACCTTCTGGTTATCTTCAACTTCCAGGATCGATCCTCTTGCGATATAGTGTCTCGTAGCCTCTCTGCCCTCTTTGTCGGCGATGACCGCAAAAAGGCCTTTCTCTTCGATTTTTTCACCTTTTTGCACATCGGTAAATCTTTCGAGATAATCCCCTTTGAGTTTGTAGAATTTCACTTCACCTTCTGCGCCGCTCACGATTTTTTGCGTCACAGGAGCCCCGTCTTTGACTTTGAGCTCAGCAGCATACGGGATGCGGTTTGGAATGTTCCATCCCTCTTTGATAATCTCTACAATACTATCCCCCGCTTTAACCTTTGTGCCGCTAGCGTATGGCAGGTAGAGCTTACCTTCAATCTTACCACTTACCCCCGCTAGCTCGTTTGGCTTAGCGAAATCGCCTCGTTTATAAGAGTAGCGAACTTTCTTTTCACCGTTTTTAAGAGTGATTATCACTTCGTCATGTACATTTTTCACTTCAAGCTCACCATCAAAGAGCGCTTTGACTTTTGGCTCAACCAAAAGAACAGCCGCGTTACGTCTGTTGGCCACGATAATCTTGCCACCCTCGGTCTCATAGGTTTTGAGGTTGTAGTAGCGAATGAAGCCCTCTTTAGAAGCTACGACTTGTCGCTCTTCTGCAGCCCTGCTTGCAGTTCCTCCCACATGGAATGTTCGTAGTGTCAACTGCGTTCCCGGCTCACCGATAGATTGTGCTGCGATGATACCCACAGCTTCACCAGGTTTAACCAATTTACCTTCTGCCATATTAAGACCATAACACTTCGCACATACACCTTTTGGCGCTTTACATGTGATTGGCGTTCTAATCACTACGGACTTGATGCCAACTTCAATGATCTTTTGCGTCTTCTCTTCATCAAGTAGCGTACCCTCTGCAAAGAGGATCTCTTTCGTGATCGGATCGATCACATCTTGTGCAAGCACTCGTCCAAAGATCCTATCTTCGAGTGGCTCGATAAGCTCGTTACCCACGGAAATCTCTGTGATCTCTACACCCTCATGAGTGCCGCAATCTTCCATCGTCACTTTCACGTTTTGCGCCACATCAACAAGTTTTCTAGTCAAGTACCCGGCGTTTGCGGTCTTGAGTGCAGTGTCCGCAAGACCTTTTCTCGCACCGTGAGTAGAAATAAAGTACTCTAAAACGTTAAGACCCTCTTTGAAGTTCGAGATAATTGGCGTTTCAATAATAGTTCCATCAGGTTTTGCCATAAGACCGCGCATACCCGCAAGCTGGCGAATCTGAGCAGAACTACCTCTCGCACCAGAATCAGCCATCATATAGACGGAGTTGAATCCATCTTTGTCGTTTTTCATCAACTCCATCATCTCTTTTGCCACTTCATTGGTAGTATCTGTCCAAACGTCGATAATCTTATTGTATCGCTCCTGCTCAGTAAGAAGACCCGCTTGGAACTGCTGCTGGATCTCTTTGACTTTCTTTTTTGCCTCTTCAATAAGTCGTTTTTTAGATTCTGGGACCTTAATATCATAGGCACTAATAGAGATCCCGGTGAGTGTAGAGTATTTGAAACCAAGTTCTTTGAGTTTATCCAAAAATTCAGCCGTTATTCTTGGACCACCTTTTTTGAACACATAATCAACAAGCGTGGCGATGTCTTTTTTGCCTAAAACTTTGTTCCAAAGTGATAGTGGCACGAAATCTGGCAGAATCGATTTAATAATGAGTCGACCAGCCGTGGTATGCACAATCTGGTTATCTATCTTTGTGCGCACTTTGGCGTTGATATCGAGATGACCAGATTCAAGGGCGATCATTACTTCATTCACATCGCCAAAAAGTTTATTGGTTCCTTTTACACCCTCTTTCTCTTTGGAAAGATAGTAGATACCAAGTACCATATCCTGTGTCGGCACCGCAATCGCCCTACCAGAAGCCGGAAGTAAGATGTTTAGGGAACTTAGCATCAAAATCTTACACTCAGCAATCGCCTCTTCGGTAAGAGGTACGTGTACTGCCATCTGGTCGCCGTCGAAGTCCGCGTTGAATGCGGAACAGACAAGTGGATGCAGCTGGATAGCTTTGCCATCAATAAGCACTGGGTGAAAAGCTTGGATAGAGAGTTTGTGCAGCGTCGGAGCACGGTTAAGCAGCACAGGATACTCTTCAACAATCTCTTGCAAGCACTCCCACACTACATTTTCCCTATCTTCGATCATCTTCTTGGCCACTTTCAAAGTCGTAGCGTAGCCCTTCTCTTCAAGTTTCGCCAAGAGATGCGGCTTGAACAGCTCGAGTGCCATGAGTTTTGGCAGCCCGCACTGATCCATTCTAAGATTCGGTCCTACAACGATAACTGAACGGCCCGAGAAGTCTACCCTCTTTCCAAGAAGATTCTGCCTAAAACGTCCTTGCTTTCCTTTGATGATCTCACTGAGTGATTTAAGTGGGCGCTTATTCGCTCCTTTGACTGCGTTGCCTCGGCGGCCATTATCGATGAGTGCATCCACCGCTTCTTGGAGCATCCTCTTTTCGTTGCGCACGATAATTTCTGGTGCATCGAGGTCAAGAAGCCTTTTGAGGCGTTGGTTTCTATTAATTACGCGTCTATAGAGATCATTGACATCACTTACTGCGAACTTGCCGCCATCAAGAGCCACAAGTGGGCGGAGATCTGGTGGAAGTACAGGCACGACCGTGAGCATCATCCACTCTGGCTTGTTGCCACTGTTTAAAAAGCTCTCAATTACTTTGAGTCTTTTAACAACACTTTTTCTCTTCGCCTCTGAAGAGGTCTTTTTCATCTCTTCTTTAAGCTGCTCGAAAGCTTCTACCAGATCGAACTCTTCCAAAAGCTCCTTGACGACCTCCCCACCCATTCTGGCATCAAATCCGGTATCGCCAAAGTGCTGCATGAGCTGTTGATACTGCTCTTCGTTAAGGACGTCATACTTTTTGACTGGATTTTTCTTCTCAAAATCGTAGTAGGCTTCGCCAGGTTCTTTAACGATGTAAGCTTCATAGTAGAGCACGCGCTCGAGATCTTTCATCTTGACGCCAAGCAAAGTACCGATCCTACTTGGCAAAGAGTTGACATACCAGATATGCGCTACTGGGGTTACAAGCTCGATATGCCCCATGCGACTGCGGCGTACTTTGCTCACAGTCACTTCAACGCCACATTTTTCGCACACCACACCTTTATAGCGCATCTTTTTGTATTTACCGCACAGACACTCATAATCTTTGATGGGTCCAAAAATCTTGGCACAAAAGAGCCCATCCCTTTCGGGCTTTAGCGTGCGGTAATTGATGGTTTCAGGCTTTTTTACTTCACCATGTGACCAGC
>WGBC01000093.1 GCA_015494535.1 Nitratiruptor sp.
AGCTCTTTTGGAGCTGGGAGATTTTCGTCTTTGAGACCGGCGGAGGTGGTGTTGATGATGAGATCATATTTTTTTGTTTGGAAATCTTGCCAAGTATAAGTTTGAAACCCTCTTTTTTCAAAATAGGCC
The DNA here is from genome assembly GCA_015494535.1 of Nitratiruptor sp. GTDB lineage: Bacteria > Campylobacterota > Campylobacteria > Campylobacterales > Nitratiruptoraceae > Nitratiruptor. Next base: position 130 of record WGBC01000093.1, read on the forward strand.
AAGCGTGGTTTGGAGCGATTGAGGATTTCTGGCTCATACCCTTTTTCTCTCAGATACAAAGCGATGGCTTTGGCCGTGCCACCAGCGCCAAGAATGAGTATTTTTTCAAACTCAAACTCTTTTACACTCTCATAAAAACCCGGTGCGTCGGTGTTATAGCCATATATTTTGCCGTTTTTTTCATACCAGGTATTGACTGCTTCTATCTCTTTGGCAATCCCTATCACTACGTCGCTTAGCTTATATGCCCACTCTTTGTGGGGTACCGTGATATTGACGCCTTTGAGTTTGTAGTGGAAAAAAACGTCTCTTAGCTTCGCTCCATCTTCCACCAAGATTTTGGTATAGCAGCCTTTGAAACCCAGTTTTCCAAAGGCATAGTTATGGATGGTGGGAGAGATGGAGTGGGCTACCGGATTGCCAAAAATTGCGTAGAGTTTCATTGGCTCAGCTCCTCGAGGGCTTTTTTGAGTGCGCCGAGTTTGTTGTTGACTTCCAAGTATTCAAGCTCTGGCTTGCTATCTGCCACTATGCCTGCTCCTGCTTGAAATATTACCTTATCTTTTGTAAGCAGAGCGGTTCTAATAGTAATGGCGCTATCCATATCGCCGTTGAAGCCAAAGTAACCGATGCTTCCGCTGTAATACCCTCTCTTAAGCCCCTCAAATTCAGCAATCAGCTCCATTGCCCGAATCTTTGGTGCTCCTGTCATGGTACCGGCTGTGAATGTGGCCATGAAGAGATCGAACATGTCGTATTTGCTATCGAGCACACCCACCACGTCGCTTACCATGTGCATGACATGGCTATAGCGCTCCACTCGCATGATTTGCGGCACTTTCACAGTGCCAGCCTTCGCCACTCTTCCCACATCGTTGCGCCCAAGATCTATGAGCATTACGTGTTCTGCTACCTCTTTTGGATCATTGAGCATCTCTTTTTCAAGCTCTAAATCTCTTTTTGGGGTATTGCCTCTTTTTCTAGTCCCTGCGATTGGGCGTAGCAAGATTTCGTTGTCGGTTAGTCGCACCATCACCTCCGGGCTGCTACCTGCAATTGCAAAATCTTCGAATTCCAGCAAAAAGAGATAGGGAGATGGATTAAGCGATCGCAGTTTGCGATAGAAGCTGAAACGATCCACTATTGCTTTTTGAATGAGGCGGTTGGATATGACGATTTGAAAAACGTCTCCGCTTCGTATCATTCTCTTGCTTTTTTGTACCATCTCAAAAAACTCCTCTTTGGAGTGGGCGAACTGAGGCTCTCCTAAGAGTTTTGCTCTTTTTAAAGGAGTGTAGCGGTAGCCATCTTTGATGGAGGCTTCTATTTGTTCAAATGTATCGGCTATTTTTTTGTCTGAGCTAATGAGCGTAAGTGAAGAGTTTTTGTGTGAAAAGGCTAATATGAGTTTTGGGCGCAGCATGTAGAAATCTGGGGTGTGCAGCTCGTCTTTTAGGTTTTGCATGTACCTTTGCAGGACTGGCTCGAACTGCTGCACCATATCGTAGCCAATGTAGCCTATAAATCCATCTACGAAGCCAACTTGCAGTTTCTTGGAGATCTCTTTGTAATAGGAAAAATCGATATTTTTGTAGTAGCGCTTCAAAAAGAGTAGTGGATTGGCATTCACTTTTTGGACCTTGCCTTTTTCATTTTTATAGTAGCTTTTGCCATTTTCATGCCAAAGTGCCTCTTTTTCTCCGCAAACGATGTAGCTAAAGTTGCCTTCACTCGTATTGAGCACGCTTTCAAAGAGATAGCTTTTTTCGTTTTTGAAAAACTCTTTGAGCTTTTCATAGAGTGCAATAGGAGTAAATTCGTCAAGCATAAACTGCTTATGGTATATCATCTATTTAACCTTTGTGATAAATGCGTTTTTACTAATTTTTGCTCTAATTTTTGGCAAATTACGGCTTGCCTCTTTGCGAGAAGAGAATGGTCCAACATAGACTCTGCGCACTTTTTTGCCGTTGATATTGAACTCTTTGATAATGTAAGAAAATCCCGCTTTTTTGATGGAGGCAAGAAACTTTTTGTCGGGAGCGTATTTCAAAAATGCGCCAACTTGGATGTAATACGATCCTTTTTTTGCAACTTTCGCAGGTGCAGGCTTTTTCGTTGTCTTTTTTTCTTTGGAGGGTTTTGATGCTTTTGGGGTTGTGGATTTAGCTTTGGTTGCAGCAGCAGGTTTGGCGGGTTGCGGTTTTGGTAAGGCTTTTTGCTGGAGTGGCTTCGTCGCTTTTTCTTGGTGGGCCAGCTTTTTCTCTTGGCTCATTACTTCGTTGATGACCTGTTGCACCTCTTCATCTTTCGTCTCCGGTTCGCTGACAATTGGCACCTCTTGGAACTCGTCGCTTTTCGTGGCAGCTTCGCTTTGGGCGATGAGCTCGTTCGTATCTATGAGGCTCTCTTGCGGCGTCGAAGATGAGTCGGAGACCATTTTGACGATGCTGATAACGATAATGAAGATGAGAGCTAATGAGCCTCCAATGAGAAGATAGCGCTTTATTCTGTCTTTTTTTTCAAATTTTTCTAGGACGATATCATCAAGTTCGTTGGTATGAAGCTCTTCAAGGTTTTCAAAATCCAGTTTTTCGTTTTCCATGGAAAATCCTTTGAGATAGATGCAATAATTATAATATATTTTACTAAAAGAGAGCTTCAAAACGAGGAAGCAGAGCGCCTCCTCGTTAGAAAGTAGGCTGATCGTAGATGACGAATTTGCGAGCTAGGGCTTGCATCTCCTCTTTGATTTTTTCTTGGAGGTTGATATCTTCTATGTTGTCTAAGACATCGGCTATGCGATTGGCTATAAGCTCGAACTCGGCCTCTTTCATGCCCCTTGCTGTCAGAGCAGGGCTACCGATACGAATACCGCTTGTGACGAAGGGGCTTCTTGTCTCGCCAGGGACGGTATTTTTGTTGACGGTGATGCCAGCTCTTCCAAGGGCTTCATCTGCATCTTTGCCACTAAAATTTTTATCCAAAAAGCTCACAAGCACCAAGTGGTTGTCAGTGCCACCACTAACGACATTGTAGCCTCTATTCATCAAGACTGTTGCAAGTGTTTCTGCGTTGCGGCGCACCTGCTTGGCATACTCTTTCCACTCTGGCTTGAGATTTTCACCAAAGCCTACGGCTTTAGCGGCGATTACATGTACAAGAGGACCACCTTGAAGACCTGGGAAGATGGCGGAGTTGACCTTTTTAGCAATCTCTTCGTCGTTTGTCATGATCATGCCGCCTCTTGGGCCACGCAAGGTTTTATGAGTAGTGGTGGTGACCACGTCGCAGTAAGGAAATGGGCTTGGATGCTCGCCTGCTGCCACAAGCCCGGCGATATGGGCGATGTCCGCCATGAGTATCGCACCAACTTCATCCGCGATTTCACGAAATTTCTTAAAATCTATCACCCTTGGATAGGCGCTTGCCCCACATACGATCATTTTTGGCTTCACAATTTTCGCAATATCTAAAACCCTGTCGTAATCGATCCAGCCTTCGTCGTTGACACCATAGAAAAAGCTTTGGTAGATCTTGCCGCTGGCGTTGACTTTGGCGCCATGCGTGAGGTGCCCGCCATGGCTTAGATCCATTCCCAAAATCTTGTCATAAGGTTTTAGCAACGCCAAATAGACGCCTTGGTTCGCTTGGCTGCCAGAGTGGGGCTGGACATTGACATATTCGCAGCCAAAGAGCTTCTTGGCTCTCTCGATTGCAAGCTCCTCAATTGCGTCAGCATACTCGCACCCACCATAGTAGCGCTTACCTGGATAGCCTTCTGCGTATTTATTGGTAAAGACGCTGCCCATAGCCTCCATCACTGCTGGGGAGGTGAAATTCTCGCTGGCGATCATCTCTAGATGATCCGTTTGGCGCTGTAGTTCCTTTTCTAAAATCTCATACACTTTCGGATCGGCGTTTTTCAAAAAATCCATATTACTCCTTTTCTTCTTTTGGTAGTGGTCTCATAGCAGGAAAGAGGATGACGTCACGAATGGAGTGCTGGTTGGTCAGCAGCATTACGAGCCTATCGATCCCGATTCCCTCTCCAGCGGTTGGCGGCATGCCATAGCCTAGAGCTCGTACGAAATCCTCATCCATATGCATGGCCTCGTCATCCACCTCTTTGGCGGCCACTTGCGCTTTGAAACGCTCGTACTGATCGAGTGGATCGTTGAGCTCGTTGAAGCCGTTTGCGATCTCTTTGCCGGCGATAAAGAGTTCGAAACGCTCGGCAATGTTCGGATCCTCGTCACTTCTTCTTGCAAGTGGGCTGATCTCTATCGGAAAATGGGTGATGAAAGTGGGGTTGATAAGTTTCTCTTCCACGAAATTATCGAAAAGCTCCGCTTGCAATGCTCCAAGTGGGAGTTTGTGGGCAAACTCCAATTCGATACCTCTCTCTTTGAGATATGTGATAATCTTCTCTTTGTCTTCCACTACATCTTCCGGCACATTCCCGATTTCGATAATCGCATCTTTGTATTTGATTTTATCGAACGGGGTGCTAAAGTCGATAGTATGCTCGCCATAAGGCAGCTTCTTGGGAAGTCCCAGCTTTTCGAAAAGGTAGTCGAAGAGATCTTCTGTCAGCTTCATCAAATCTTCGTAGGTATGGTATGCCCAGTAGAATTCGATCATAGTAAATTCTGGGTTATGGGTGGCATCCATCCCTTCGTTTCTAAAGTTTCTGTTGATCTCAAATACCGCTTCAAAACCGCCTACTATGAGGCGTTTGAGGTAAAGTTCTGGCGCGATTCTTAGATACCTGTCCACGCCAAGAGCGTTGTGGTGCGTGACGAACGGTCTGGCGTTCGCTCCACCAGGGATCGGGTGCATCATAGGAGTCTCTACCTCCAAGAACCCATGCTCTTCGAAAAAGGATCGAATGAGGCTTACGATGCGGCTTCTAAGCATAAAAACCTTTTTTACTTCCGGATTCATGATGAGATCCAGATATCTTTGCCTATAGCGAAGCTCTTTGTCCTGTAAGCCGTGATACTTCTCAGGAAGTGGGACAATTGCTTTGGTGACAAGGTTGAGTTCATTGGCATGAAGAGTCAATTCACCCGTTTTCGTAACAAACGGATGGCCAATCGCTTCGATGATGTCGCCAACTTCTATGAGCTTTTTGACTCTTTTGAACCACTCTTTGCCAAGGCTGTCTTGGTTGAAGTAGATCTGCACGATGCCGCTCTCATCCTCGATTTTGGCAAAAGCGGCTTTACCCATATGGCGCAAGAATTTGATACGCCCGTTGAGCTTGACGCAGACCTTTTCGTCCTTTTTTTCTTCGAGCTCTTTGACGTAGGCATATTTTTCCAAAAATTCGCTATTTTTTATCTCTTTGCAAAACCCGTGCCCGTAAGGGTTGACGCCAAGTTCTTTGAGCTCCTTGGCTTTTTGGATTCGTTGCTGTTCATATTGATTGTCAAATATCAATGCTGCTCCTTGCTAGAATTGTTTTCTATACTTTTTTTGATGTTTTCCAGTGCGCTTTGGGTGGCACTCTCTTTAGCGTCACTGGATAGCTGCTTGCCAAAGGCACTGCCTTGCTTTTTGACTTCAGGTGCGATGAAATCTTCAGGCTTGAGCTTGATAATGTAGCCTCCCGTTTGGACAAGTAGCGGGTAGAGAATGGAGTTTTTGGTGTATTTCATCACCATCTTCTTTGTCAGTTCTATACTAGAAAGAGCGTAGACGATGACGGAAAAAATCAAGAATATCTTTGCCCATCCAAACAGAAGCCCGAAAAGTTTGTTGAAAAACCCCATACCGCTTGCGTGGGTGAGTTTTGTGACGAGGTTGGCAAGAATCACCATGGCTATCCAAATGCCAAAGAGTCCGGCCAAAAACCCAACGAACGTAAGGGCTGCCTCGTTTTTGATGTGAAAAATATTATCGCTTATCCATCTGCCCACCTCTTCGGCGTAGCGCGAGCCATAGTAGATACCTCCGATGATACCAGCTAGGCCGAAAAACTCTTTGATAAATCCATCGATAATGCCCTTGAGTCCCAAAAAGAGGATAAGTGCACCAATTATAAGATCGAAATAACTCAACTCTGCCGCCATAAATGTCCTTTAAAGATTTCTTACAAAATTGATAAGCTCTTCTGGGCGATTGGAATATTTGAGTGCGGTATCTTTGTCGATAACCTTTTGCAAAAGAAGCTTTTGCAACACTTTCGTCTGTGTTTGCATGCCGGTCTGCTGCTGGTTGAGCTGCATTTGCGAATAGATCTGATGGATCTTGTTCTCTCTGATGAGGTTAGCGATAGCCGGGTTGTTGATGAGAATCTCGTGCACCGCGATCCTGCCCCCACCAATTTTTGGCAAAAGTGCTTGGGAGATGACGGCTACGAGGCTGGTAGAAAGCTGGGCTCTGATTTGTGGCTGTTCGTCGCCGCTAAAGACGTCTATGATCCTGTTGATGGTTTGGGGAGCTGAATTAGTATGCAGCGTCCCAAATACAAGGTGCCCTGTTTCGGCTGCGGTGAGGGCTGCTTTGATGGTCTCTTGATCGCGCATCTCGCCGATGAGAATGACGTCTGGATCTTCACGCAGGGCGTATTTGAGCGCGGTGGCGTAGCTTTTGGTATCGAGTCCAATTTCTCTGTGGGAGAAGAGCGATTTTTTATTTTTATGTACGAATTCCACAGGATCCTCGATGGTGATGATGTGCTTGTTTTCATTTTCGTTTATTTCGTTGAGCATTGCGGCAAGGGTGGTTGATTTACCGCTGCCCGTAGGTCCCGTGACGAGGATGAGTCCTTTTTCTCTTTTGATGATCTCCTTGAAAATGGGAGGTTGTCCCAATTCATCGATACTGGGGATATCTTCTGGGATGATACGAAAGGCGGCCGCGATTTGATCCAATGTTTTGTAGTAGTTTGCTCTAAATCTTCCTACGTTTGGAACGCTAAAAGCGAAATCGAGCTCGAAATTCTCTTCGAACTCCTTTTTCTGCTTGTCGGTAAGTAAGGTATAGCAGAGATTTTGGATCTCGTCACCTGTGAGCATAGGGAGGTTGAGGGGCACGAGTTTGCCATCAATCCTCACTTGCGGCTCACTGCCGGCTACAAGGTGCAGATCCGATGCTTTGTGGGCTACGACAGTTTTAAGCAGTGTAGTAATATCTAGCTGCATCAATAAAGACCCTACTCTATGATTTTTGGTACTATGAAGAAGTTGTCGCTACTTTTTGGAGCGTTTTGCAAAATCTTTTCGCCTATTTCGCTATTGGAGACTGGTTCGTCCTTACGAAGGGGAGCGCTTGCTTCCATTGGGCTAAAGGTTGCGCTATAAGCACTTAAGTCCAATTCTTCCAAAACGTCCACAAATTCCAAAAATTTGTTGAGATCTTCCAAAATGCGTTCCCTGTTTTCTTCTTTTATTTCGATCATACTGAGATTTTGAAGTCTTGTAAGCAGTGCTTGATCGATCTTTTTCATCCAAAAGCCTTCATGAAAATTTTTTGTATTTTACCATAAAATAATCTTTTGTTTGCTAAGATTAGAGCAAGTAAAATAAAGGAGCAGGGCTTGGGCACGAAAGAGAATATCGAATATATCAAAAATGAACTGAGCAACGAAGAGAAGTTTTTAGAATCAGTTATAAAAGCTGAGAAATTTTATAAAAAGCACAAAAAGAAGATAGTCGGCATCTTCATGGCTCTCGTGATAGCTAGTGCGGGATATGTAGGATATGAGATGAAAGTGGAGCATGATTTACGTGTGAGTAACGAAGCTTATCAGAAACTTTTGCAAAATCCCGATGACAAAGAGGCGCTACAGACTCTGCAGTCGAAAAACGAAAAGCTCTATCATCTCTTTTTGTATCAACAAGCAGTGAAGAAGAAGGACAAAGATGCTTTGCAAAAGATTGCTGCCGGCAGCGATCCAATCCTTGCGGATCTGGCGAAATACCATGTGGCGGCTCTGGATAAAGATAGCGCTGCGCTGGATCATTACGCCATCGATTCCAATGCTATTTTGCGAGAACTCGCAATTTTGGATGAGAGCTATTTGATGATGAATCAAAAAAATATAGCAAAAGCGAGAGAAAAGCTATCTAAAATAGAGAAATCTCCAGCCACTCCATATGCGCTGCTGCTTGGGCACTATGGGGCAAAGGTTGTACGATGAGATGGCTTGTAGTGGCTGTGGTTTCGCTATTTATGTTGGCGGGATGTGGCTCCAAACACTATTTTGAGCCCCAAGAGATTGCCGGATATGTGAGCTTCGATGGGGAATTGCCTGCGAGCATAAAGGATGTGCTAAGGGATGGCGCCACATTGGAGAATGGCAACTTCATCTCCAAAGATGGCTTGGAAAAAGAAAAATTACCTAAAGGGTATCTTTTCATCAACAAAAGTGAAGGTTACTACATTGCTGCCAAGCCCTGCGGCGATCTACTCATCATTGATAGCAAAAGCAAAAAAAGCTGGCACAAGAAGTTCGAACAAAAAGGCGTAATTGCCGCAGCAGTGCATAAAGGCGTGGCTGCGCTCGTGTTTGATGACAACTCGCTGATGCTGTACGATTTTGCAAATGACAAAATAATCTACACTTCCAAGCAATCCAAAGCGATCGCAGTGGATACCAAGATAGCCAATCCCTACTTTTTGGGCGAATTGGCCATTTTCCCTACGCTTGATGGCAAGTTGGTAGTGGTGGATCCCAAAGGCAAAGAGCTTCGCACGATTATTGTGGGCACCGATACGCACTTTAATAATGTGATCTTTTTGAGCGTCATTGACGAGAAGCTAATCGCTGCGACGCCAAACAAGATAGTCTCTGTGAGCCCTACATATACCAACACCCTTGATATTGCGCTCAGTGACGTGGTGTACGTTAAGGATAGGGTATATCTGCTCAGCAAAGATGGCGAGGTGCTTTTGGCCGATCCTGAGCTCAATATTTTAAAAAGAAGAAAATACCCTTTTGCACACTTTGTAGGGGCGATTTATGGCGAATATATCTATGTCATCGAGAAAGAGGGCTATATCGTGGCTTTGGACAGGGATTTGAGAGCTTCGAACATTTTCAAGTTTCCAGAAGCGGTGGAGGAGTATATATTCGTGGCGGGTGACAAGGTCTTTTACGACGATAAATATTTCACGCTCCAAAAGCCATGAAAGCGCTGGTGGAGTATTTCAAAGACAAAGGAATCATCTTTCGAAAGCTTGAAAAGGTAGATCTTAAAAAGCTTGGTGTAAAAAAGCGCATGAGTTTTTTTAAAGGAGTGGATACGAAAGGCAACTATTGGGCGATATTTCTCATCCAAAGAAAGAGCCGCATTTTACAAAAAGATGCAAAGGATCTCCAAGCCCTGCTGCAAAGCCTTCCGTTTGATCACGCTTTCAAGAAAAAGGTGCTTTTGCTGCAAGCTCCTATCTGCTCCAAGGCTAAAGCCCTACTGGAAGAAGAGGGTTGGTTGGTCGATGCTTTTGTGTGACATAGGCAATAGTTTTGCCAAATTCTATGACGGCACCTCTTTCCAAAGAGTGCCAATTAATGAAATTGATCGCTACAAAGATTCGAAAGTTTGCTACATCAATGTCAACGAACGTATTGCAGACAAATTACGCTCCTTTCACAAATGGATAGACCTGGGCGAGTTTATTGAATTTTCTACCCCTTATCAGGGTATGGGGATAGATAGGCAAATACTCTGCTTGGTGGTAGAAGATGGTGTGGTGGTGGATGCCGGCAGTGCCATAACAGTGGATGTGATGCAAAATGGTAGGCATGAAGGCGGATTCATTATGCCTGGTATTAGATTTTTGCTTGAGGATTTTGGTGTCATTTCGCCAAGGCTACAGATACAAAAGTTGCAACCTGTCGATATCCACAAGCTTCCTCTCAGTACCCAAGATGCGCTAAGCTATGGTATCATTAAGCCTATCGTTTTGGCTATAGGAGAGTTTGCAAAGCCCCTTTTTATAACTGGTGGCGATGGAGAGATTTTGGCTAGATATTTTCCAGGTAGCCACTATGACGAGTTAATGATATTCAAAGGGATGATGAAAATAGTAAAAAGGAACGATCTATGCTGACAATTGCGCTGCCAAAAGGACGAATAGGTGATGACTCATTGGCGCTTTTTGAGAAGATTTTCGCAACAGATTTCAAGTTTGGCGATAGAAAGTTGATTTTGGAAGTGGGAGATTTCAAATTTTTACGCGTGCGCAACCAGGATGTGCCAACCTATGTCTACCATCAAGCAGCCGATCTGGGCATCGTGGGGCTCGATGTGTTGGAGGAAAAAGGGCTCGATCTTGTGCGGCTTTTGGATCTTGGTTTTGGCAGATGCAGCGTAAGCATCGGGATTCGAGCAGAGGAGGAGCTTACCTTTGACAAGCCAAGTTACAAAGTGGCTACGAAAATGGAGAATATTACACGAGAGTTTTTCAGCAAAAAGGCTATTCCTGTGGAGATAATTAAGCTCTATGGCTCCATTGAGCTTGCTCCTCTCGTGGGCTTGGCCGATATGATTGTAGATATTGTGGAGACTGGGGAGACGATGAAGCAAAATGGGCTTAAGCCTGCACTTTCCATCATGCAAAGCAGCGCCTATCTCATAGCCAACAAAAACAGTTTCTACGACAAAAAAGACAAAATCTTGCCATTGCGACAGAGGCTTCAAGAGGCGCTTCATGGGGCTTGAGCTCTACGCTAAAATCGAGCCTCTTTTGGGCTTTGGCGAGCAAAAGCGCTACTTACACGATCTCTTCGTTCAAAAACTTGCCGCTCTTGGTGTCGAATCTTGCTTGGATGTAGGGTGTGGAAGTGGAGATTTTATGGCTTTGGCCAAAGAGCGGGGCATTAGGTGCGTTGGAATAGATCTGAGTGAAGAGATGGTGCAAAGAGCGAGATCGGCTGGGCTTGAGGCGTATCGCAAAGATCTTTGCGAGATGGAGGGCAAGTTCGATGCGGTAACGGCGGTGTTCGATGTGATAAACTATATAGACAAAGAGAGTCTCAAATCCTTCTTCGCATGTGCAAAAAGGGTTTTGCGAGATGGCGGCTATTTTATTTGCGATATGAACAGCTTGTATGGCTTTGAAGAAGTGGCGCAGGGTGCACTCATTGTGGATAGTGGCGAGGAGTTTGTTACAATAGATGCGGATTTTGACGATAATGTTTTAAAGACAAAAATAAACCATTTCGCCATGCAAGAAGATGGGTGCTACATAAGAGAGCAGGACGAGATCGTGCAGTACTACCACGATATCGAGTATCTCAAGAGCCTTGGATTGGAATTGGTTGATCTCGATTTCGTCTCGCTCTTTGGTGAGGAAGTGGACAAAGTGGTAATGACTTTTAAGAGGAAATAGCATGGGACTTTTTGGTTTTGGATCGAAGAAAAAAGAGCAAGAGCGACCAAGCGCTCCAGAGCAGCGACTGCAACTCAATCGCCGCAAAGAGGATCGCTATTTGGTGAAGGAACTAAACACAAACTATGGCGAGGTGATAGACGTCGCCAAAACCGGCATTGCGGTAATGGCGAAGAGCGGCAGTTTGGATGTGGGGGATTTTGTGGATCTGAAGTTGCAAGAGATGCAGCTTGAAGCTAGCGTGAGTGCTGTGCAGACAAAGAGAAGTGCTTTGACTTTACAACAAGCCGTGCCGCAAGAGCTTATTCAAAACCATCTCCTCTTGCCCCAAGATCTTCCGCTCACACCCAAAGGAAGCTTCAATAAAGATGATATCTTCCATGACAAAGATATAGAGATAAACCGTGCCATTATCAATCTCATGCTAGAAATCGACGATCCCAACACCACGATAGAGAAGTTCCAAGAGAGTATCGAGAGCCTGCCAAAGCTCAAAGAGATGCTGCTCAAGCGTGCAAACTCCATAGAAAAAGCAAGAGCCGCAAGGGTAGAGGATGTAAAAAGCGCCATTACGAGGCTTGGTTTTGAAGAGGTGCGAGAGATTGTGTATGAGTACATCAACTACGATATAAATTTGAGCAACACCAGATTATCGAACTTCAAGGATTTCGATCTCTACACCATTTTGCTCAACCATATTTTCAAAAAGTTCGCATCTCTTTTACATTTTAACGATCTCAAGAGTGAAGGGCGATCGCTGCTGAGTATGTCCTATATAGGTGCAGTGCTCATGAGCAAGGAAAAGGATGAGCTAAGTAGCTACTACAAGGGTGCGAAAGAGCTTTTTAGTCTTGAGATGCGCCTCAAGGAAAAGATCGAGCTCGATATAGATTTGCTCGATGTATGTAGGCTCTACTTTTTGGAGACTTTGGGAGTTTTTCGCTACATTTACGACGGTTTTGTCTTGGCGCACCTGCTGCTAACGCCCTCGCTGGAGATACATTTTCCGATTACGCTCAGCGAAAGGAAGCTCAAGTTCGCCTATGTGTCATATCTAACGATATTGGCGCAAAAATTTATCCTTGCAAAGGATCCTGTCAGTGGCCACATGCTTTTCAATAGGTTGCGCCGTTATGGATTGAGCTTGCAAGAAGCCAAGGAGTTTTTGGATGGAATTATAGAAAACGTAAATCTGCAGCTAGCTAAAATCGGCACAGAAAAGAGAGTGGCGCATATTGATTATCCATCCTATTCGTTCACTATCGAAGCTGCTCTTGGCAAAAATATCTATAGCGAATATTTCATCGGCAAAATTGCTGCCGTGAACAAAGAGGGCAAGAGGGTGGCGCTTCGCTACGAGGATAGTTACTACGCCCATAAAGTTTTGGAAGCTATCGTGCAAAACGACAGCTATGCTTTCAGATCTATGCCGTACTGCATCGTTCCTTGCGAAGCGTTGGTGGATGAGGATCTTAGCCTCGACCAATTCAGCTCATTTGATCTGGTTGTCTTTAGGAATATAGACCAACTGCCAAAAGTGCTTTTCAATGATTTCAAAAAGGTATGGAACGATTTTGAGGGTAAAATCATACTCACATATGCAAAAGAGAGCATGATAGACTTTAGCGATGAGCAACTTTTTGGACTGATTCGTGAAGTTGTGGTGGATGTACCCAGCTACTTCCAGTCTCCATCGATTTATCTGAAAATGGTGCAAAACACGCTATCAGAGATAAAGCGCTTCAGCGAGAAAGCGTCATGTGATTTGGAGGATTTCAAGGAGGGGATTTTGACGCAAAGGAGTGTCTATCTTCGTTGTTTGGGCTAGGAGCCCAAACGTTTTATTTATATATTGGAATGAGCTCGTCCCAAGGATTTGGGATAACTCTTTTTCTATCAACGATGTATGGTACGAGTGCCGCGTGTCGCGCTCTCTTGATTGCTTCTTCTACCATCTCTTGGTGTTTTTTGCAGTTTCCAGTAAGGCGTCTTGGCATAATTTTGTAGCGCTCGCTCAATGTATGCTTGATAAGTTCGATATCTTTATAGTCTATAAATTCAACTTTTTGTTCGCAATATTTACAAGTTCTTTTTTTGAATCTTCTCTTTTCTGCCACGTTTAGTCCTTTCTAAAATGGAATTTCATCATCATCAATGTCGATTTCTGGGATTTCAGGCTCTTTTGGTTGCTGCTGAGGTGTGGGCTGTGGTGCGTTGCTTGGCGCGCTGTAGGCTGGCTGTGAAGGCGCCACGCCTCGCTCTTCGCTTCGTCCAAGCATTTGCAGATTGTCTACTGCTACTGAATGTTTGGATCGTTTGTTGCCGCTTGCATCTACCCACTGCTCATATACGAGCCTACCTTCTACTAATACTTTACTGCCTTTGCCAAGGTATTGGTTGGCGATCTCTGCGGCTCTACCAAAAAGAGTGATGTCAACAAAGCAGACCTCCTCTTTTTGCTCGCCACTTTGGGTTTTGAATCGTCTGTTTGTGGCGATGGCCGTCTTGGCGATAGCCATACCTGAATTGGTATACTTGAGTTCGATATCGCGGGTAAGGTTGCCTACTAGGATGATTTTATTGTACATTTGCTTCTGTTTCTTCTTTGGTCGCTTGTCCGCTCAGTTTTTTGGCTCTCTCTACCATCTTTTCCCAAGCGCGGATATCTTTGTTCGTTTCATATTTGATTGTAAGAAATCTGATTACATCTTCTGTGATGCGATAAATTCTCTCAAGCTCTCTTACCGTTTGTGATGGTGCTTTGAAGTAAATGATGTAGTAGTGACCTCTCTCGAATTTTTGGATAGGATATGCAAGTTTGCGCACACCTACATCTTCTGTAGCTACAATTTCGCCACCGTTGTTGGTGATAACGTCTTTGATGAACTCAAACTTCGCTTTCTTCTCTTCGTCTGTAAGCGTCGGTTTGAGCACGAACAGTGTCTCGTAATGTCTCATTCTCTCTCCTTATGGCTATATATCCGGGATTTCCCGGCAAGGCTTTTTAATGTGTATAAAAAGCGAGCTAATACTATCAAAACAATCCTTGAACTTTTATTAAATATGAAAGCAATAGGGCGCTCTTGTCGACGTCTGTTTTGGTTTTGAGGAGATACTCGCATTCTTGCAAGTTCAAAAATATTTTTGGATAGTTTTTGATTCTGATGGCCAGCTGCATGCGCTCCTCCTCGATGTGGCGGGGCAGTTTATAGCCCAAAATCTTGGAGGAATCTAGATTACCATGCAAGCGTATGTAGCTATAGAAGAGAAAAAGCTGCTGCAAAAAGTTTTCAAAGCCTAGCAGTATCTTCATCTCGTTAGGTTCCTCTTCTAGCATTTTTGCAAGCAGCTTTTCGATGGGCTCTTTTTTAATGATAGCGATATAGAGCTTTTCGAGATTGAGGGGGGTGAGGGGAAAAACCAAGCGATCTATATCTTTGCTCTCTATCGGTGAAGCCACTATTGCAAGCTTTTGAAGCTCGCTTTTGGCAAGCTGGAGGTCGTTTTGGAGCATGGCAAGCAAATGTTCGAGCGCGTAGTTGTCGATGGCGATATCTTTTTCTTGGCAATATTGCATGAGCTCTTTCTTCGCTTCATATAGGCTCAATGGGAAAAACCTCACATGCACGCTTTGGTGTTTTTTGTCAAAGAGCGAAGATATCTTTTTGCCTTCGTTTGATAAAAGGGCGTAGATGAAGTAGCTGTTTTGGTTTTTTTGGCAGATGTCGATGAGTTGCTCAAGCTCTTTTTTGCTCAGCGCCTTGTCGTGCTTGACGATGAGCAGGTTGGTATCTGCAAAAAGCGAGCTTTGGGAGAGGTAGTTTTTGGCCGTATCGAAATCGTATTCGTCGAAATAGAGGCGCATGGCATTGGCTGTATCTCCTAATTTTTGCGCTATAGAGTCGGCGTATTTTTCGATCAGGTAGTGTTCCTCTCCCCAAAAGAGGTAGCATTTGAAATCTTTTGGGCTTTTATCGAATTCATTCTTGTACATCGAGCCTCTCTACCACTTTTGCGTAGATTTTTGTCGTTGCGATATTGACATCAATTATCTCCACTATGACGCGCTCGAAAAGCTCCACTTCTGCCCTTGGCAAGAAGATGCGAGCGCCTACGATTTCATCTTCTAGCTGAGCAATTGGGGTGGACTCTGGATCGGTAACTATCGCTTTGAAACGCTGGCCAATTCTCTTGGCAGCCCATCTGGCAAATTTTCTGTCCATGAAATCCCACTCCACCTTTGCCGCCTCTCTTTCAAGCTCGCTTATCTTCACCGCCAATGCTTCGATATTGCGCAAGATGAAATCGAGCTGCTTTTTGTTTTGGGTGATGATTGCTTTGAGGAGTCTATGCAGCGTCAGATCGCTATAGCGCCTAATCGGGCTTGTAAAGTGGGTATACTTCTCGAATCCCAAGCCAAAGTGCCCTATGTTGTGAGCGGTATAGCCCGCTTGCTTTTGGGTGCGAATGAGGAGCTTGTCTACATGCTCCTTGATGCCAAGTTTGTCCGCCTCTTTTTGGATATAGAGGAATAGTTCATGAATAGTGTTGAACTCTTTGGTGAAGATCCCTACCTCTGCAAGCTCGCTCAGCAGCTCCTCTATTTTTTCGGCATCTGGCTCTTCGTGGGTTCGAAAGATGCCATAATCGAACATTTTGGCAGTAGCTTTGTTGGCAAGTAGCATACAATCCTCTATGAGAGCGTGGCTTGGCGTCTCTTTCTCTATTTCGGTAGCCACAAGCTCGCCGTTTTCATCTAGGATAAGCCTGATTTCTGGATTGGTGAACTCAAAGCCTCTAAGGAGCCTCTTTTGGCGAAGCTTTTTTGTTACTTCATACAAAGGCAGCATCCACTCTAGCAACTCTTTGTCAATTTCATCGCAGTTACGAAAGTCTCTAGCCAAAAACTCATCGACTCTGTCATAGCTATATTTCCTGCGGCTTTTGATGATGGCTTCGAAGAGCTCCTCTTTGATTGGCTCGAGATTCTCATCCAGAGTGATTTTGCTCACAAACGAGAGCCGCAAAACGTCAGGTTTTAGCGAACAGATACCCTCGCTCAGCTTTCTTGGCAGCATAGGGATCGATTTGTGGGGTAGATAGATGCTAAAGCCTCGCTCCTTCGCCTCTTTGTCAATCGCGCCCATTGGCGCGACGTACTCGCTCACATCGGCGATGGCAACGTATAAGGTGTTGGTTTTGGTATCGAAATAGATTGCATCGTCATGGTCTTTGGCGGTGACGGGATCTATCGTGCAAAATGCAAGATGTGTCAGATCCACTCTATCGGGGTATAGCTCTGGCAGTATAGGGTCACTATATGCGCTGGCCTCGAGCTCTGCCTCTTTGCTAAATTCCTCTTTTTTGTTGAAAAGCGCTAGCGAAATCTTTTCATCTACCGATGGATCGTCCAAAACGCCTAACACATCTGTGATGATGGATGATTCGTTGTCGATTTTCATCACGGTGTTTGGCGGGAGTTTATTTATAGATTTTTTGCTGGCTTTCACACTGATTGGCATTTCGTTTTTGATGTTGAAAAACATCCCATCTTTGAGATACGCCACGCTATACCTAAAGGCTCGTTCCAAAATATAGACTACTTTCGCTTTTGGGCGCCCGCCCCCGCCAAATTTTCTTTTAGCTACTACCAGATCGCCCCTGTTTGCATCTGCTAGATCTTCTGGTTCGATAAGCAGATCCTTGGCTTTCATGCCAAGCACTTCCAAAAAACCCGTGCCGTTTCTGGCTACATCGATTTTTCCTATGCGGTATTTGTTGCTAAGTTTGACGATTTTGCCATCGACTTTGAGAATCTTTTTGCGAATGAGATCGTCAACCAAAGGGATATGCTCTCTTGGGATATCCTTTTGGGCGATGCCTCGTATGAGCTTGAGTGCAAACTCTTTCAAATGCTTTCCTTAAATGATTTTAAGAATTATATCATAAGAAATATCGCTGATGAATGGCACAAGCTTGGTCAATTTATCCAAAACTAAACAAAATTTAAGTAGAATTAGCCAAAATTTTCAAAAGGACAGCAATATGGCATTACCTATCTACTATGATAAAGATTGTGACATAAATCTTATAAAAAGCAAAAAAGTTGCAATCATTGGCTTTGGAAGCCAAGGACACGCACATGCGGAAAACCTCAGAGACAGCGGCGTAGAGGTTAAGATCGGATTGTATCCTGGAGGAAGCAGCTGGAAAAAGGCAGAGGCGAAAGGTTTTGACGTATTGGAAGTTGACGAGGCTTCAAAATGGGCAGATGTGGTGATGATCCTCATTCCTGACGAGATCCAAAGCGAAGTCTACTACAGAGACATCGAACCAAACCTTAAAGAGGGTGATACCATCGCATTTGGACACGGCTTCAATATCCACTATGGACGCATCAAGCCAAGAGCTGACATCAACGTCATGATGGTGGCTCCCAAAGCGCCAGGCCATACCGTTAGAAGCGAGTTTGTAAAAGGAGGCGGTATTCCAGACTTAATCGCGGTAGCGCAAGATCCAAGCGGCAATACGCTCGAGCTTGCCAAAAGCTATGCCAGCGCGATTGGCGGTGGACGTACAGGCATCATTCATACTACGTTCAAAGATGAGACTGAAACGGATCTCTTCGGTGAGCAAGCGGTGCTTTGTGGCGGGGTGAGTGCACTTATTCAGGCTGGCTACGAAACGCTCGTGGATGCGGGATACCCAGAGGAGATGGCATATTTTGAGTGCTTGCATGAGCTTAAACTCATCGTCGATCTCATCTATGAAGGTGGGCTTGCCAATATGCGCTACTCTATCAGCAATACTGCAGAGTATGGAGACTATGTAAGCGGGCCAAGAGTCATCAACGAGAGCTCGCGCCAAGCAATGAAAGAGATCCTCAAAGAGATCCAAAACGGAAAATTTGCTAAAGATTTCATCCTCGAGGGAATGACAGGCTATCCAAGAATGACGGCCGAGAGAAGAAATTGCGAAAACCACTCTATCGAAAAGGTAGGTAAACGTCTACGCGCTATGATGCCGTGGATTACTGCCAACAAAATCGTCGATCAAGAGAAAAACTGACATAGGCTTTTTGCCTGTGTCATGGCTAATGTATGGCAAGACGCAAGAAAAGATCCAAAAAGCGATCCCTTTCCAAAAAATATCTTATCCTTTCCGTTTTAATAGCTATACTTCTCATTCTCATATTCATTTTTGGCTTTTTTCTCTACCATCTTGGATATGAGACCGGCGTTAAAGAGGCAAAATCGAGTGCATATACGAGCATGCAAGCCTTGAAAAAGAGAGAGCACGAGGCTTTGCAAAGGTATCTAGAATCGAAGCCCTCAGAAATAGAGGATTATGAGAAAAACGCCGCATCATCCTCCGTGGCTTCGAGCATTTCGCAAGCTTCTAGCAGTAGCGAAAAAAGCATTAAATCCAAGCTTGCCAAAAGTAAAAAGCCAAAACTTATCATCATCATCGACGATGTGGCTTATGGCTATCAGGTAAAAGCGCTCAAAAATTTAGGATTAAAGCTCAATCTCTCTTTTTTTCCATCATCGTCACGCCATAGGGACACGCCCAAATATGCCAAAGCTTTGCGCCACTACATGATCCATCTGCCCCTTGAAGCAAACCACTATTTCAATGAAGAAGAGGTGACTTTGAAGGTGCATTCCTCTTCGAAAGAGATGGAAAAATTTATTGCAAAAATTCGCAAAGATTTTCCAAGAGCAAAATTTATCAACAACCACACAGGCAGCAAATTCACCGCAAGCTACCCCGCGATGAAGCGGCTTGTGGGGGTGCTGAAAAGATATGGATTCGTTTTTGTGGATAGCAGGACAACGCCGCATTCGCAAGTTGCACGCGTGATGCGGGAGTTTGGGTATCCCTATATTGCTAGAAATATCTTTTTAGACAATGAAGCAAATGTTTCATACATCCAAAACCAGCTCAAAAAGGCAATACGCATTGCGCAAAAAAAAGGGATGGCCATCGCCATTGGCCATCCACGCAAAGCCACCATCAAGGCACTTGCAAAGTCTAAAGCAATTTTAAAAGAAGTTCAATTAATATATATAGACGAATACTATTAAGGATGGACTTTGCAAAAACTATCTTTCGCAGTTGGCTTTGGGCTGCTAGCTTTTGGACTGAGTGCCTATTGGCTAGATCTTACTCAAGCAAAGCTTGTAGGGGCTATCGTTTTTTTGATCTATTTGTGGAGTAGCGAGGTACTGCCGCTTGGGGTGGTTTCCCTTTTGCCTCTCATTCTCTTTCCAACTCTTGGCATATTGGATCTCAAAAGCGTAGCGCCAAACTATGCAAAAGAGATCATTTTTCTCTTTATTGGTGGCTTTTTGCTAGCAATCGGTATGCAAAAAACGAGGCTGCATGAGGTGATAGCCGCCACGCTTATGGCGCTTTTTCCAAAGAGCGCAAAAGGCATCATCTACGCCTTGGCCATCACTTCTGCTTCGCTGAGCGCCTTTTTGTCCAATACGACAGTGACGATCATGCTCATGCCAATAGCGCTCTTTCTAACTTCCAATACGCGCTTAAAAGTGCGCTACCTCATAGCTACCGCTTATGGGGCGAGTATTGGAGGGATTTTTACGCCAATTGGCACACCGCCAAATCTCATACTTTTGGGCTTTTTGGAAGATAGAGGCATTGCAGCGCCAAGTTTTTTGGAGTGGATGTTTTTGACTGCACCAGTGGTGATGGCGATGATTGTAATTGTTCCCGCACTTTTAGCAAGAAGCGTCAAGGATGAGCCAATTGCTTGCACCACTCAAGAGATCAGGGTATTAAGCCCCGAACAAAAACTTCTTGGCAAAATTTTGCTTGCATTGGTGGCACTGCTCTTTCTCAATGCCATCATCAAGCCCTTTTTTCCGCAATTCGTGCTCAATGAAAAGCTTTTGTTGCTTGGCTTTGGACTTTTGCTATTTTTGCCAAATGTGGCGATTTTGCAGTGGCAAGATACCAAAGAAATGCCTTATGAGATTGTTTTTTTGTTTGGGGCTGGCTTTGCGATAGCCAGTGCATTTTTGAAAACAGGACTTGCTAAAAGCATCGCTTTGGCTTTGGGAGCGTTCGCTGGTATGCCGCTTGTGGTTTTGCTCTTTATTATAGCGCTTTTTGTGTCATTCTCTACTGAAGTTACAAGCAACACCGCTCTTACTTCCATTTCTTTGCCGATTTTTTACGAGTTTGCAAATAATGCCAATTTGCCTATTGAAATAGTCCTCTTTACCGCGACGATCGCTGCAAGCTACGCCTTTATGCTTCCCATCGCCACACCTCCCAATGCGATAGTTATGAGTAGCGGTGTCATCAAAATCAAAGAGATGGCAAAGATTGGCTTTGTGATCAATCTCTTGGGCGTTGTGATAGTGAGTCTTTGTGCGATTCTCTTTTGGAGAGTTTTTTGGTCACTATAGAGGGGATTGAGCACTTTTACAAGGGAGATCTTTCCCTTTTACAAAAGCCAAAAATCTCCATTGTGGGCAGCCGCAGGCCAAATAGCTACACCAAAACGATGACGCTGCGACTTGCTTCTGCACTAGCGCAAAAGGGATATGTGATCGTAAGCGGCGGGGCAATGGGGGTAGATGCCTTGGCGCATAGAGGCGCAGGGGCTGCCAATACCATAGCAGTGCTGCCCAGCGGTATAGATATTTTATATCCCTCAATCAATAGCAAGCTTTTAGCAGAGATTGGATCAAAAGGGCTGCTGCTAAGCCAGTTTGAAAAAGACTTCAAGCCCACAAAGTGGAGTTTTGTTGTGCGCAACGAAATCGTAGTGGCTTTGGGAGAGTATCTCATCATCACGCAAGCGGATAAAAATAGTGGCAGTATGAGAAGTGCCGAAATTGCCATGAAAATGGGCAAGAAGATTTATGTGCTGCCCCATAGAATTGGGGAGAGCGATGGCACCAACTACCTAGCAAAAGAGGGTTTGGCTGAGATTATTTGGGATATTGATGCTTTTGTGCAAGCAAGCAGCAGCGATCCATTTATAGAATATCTCAAAAGCGCTCCCACCTATGAAGAGGCGATAGCTTTGTATGGGGAGCGGATATTTGAAGCGGAAGTGGATGGGCTTATTGAAGTGCAAAATATGCGAATAGTGTATAAAGGAGTCTAATGCGACGAGCAAATTTAGTGCAAATCGTAGCTATCGTGATTATCGGATTGCTTCTTTATAGAGCAATTCCTCTGATTGAAGTTTATATTGCTGCAAATCCCAAGCCAGTGACTCCACGTGGTAGCCTTATGGAGCTAGAAAAAAGCAATATCGAAATCTTTGAGAGGGCAAAGCCTAGCGTAGTTTATATCTCTACCTTGCAAAAGGTGGTGGATTATTGGAATATGAGCGTACTTGACGTGCCAAAGGGTACAGGAAGCGGCTTTGTGTGGGATAGGTTTGGACATATTGTCACAAACTACCATGTTATAGAGGGGGCAAGCGAAGCGATAGTGACGCTAAGCAATGGACTAGGCTATAGGGCTAGATTGGTGGGAGCCGCGCCAAAATATGATCTAGCGGTGCTCAAAATCAAGCCAATACCTGGAGTAATGAAGCCTGTAATCATTGGAGATAGCGCAAAGCTAAAAGTGGGGCAAATCGTTTATGCGATAGGCAATCCCTTTGGGCTTGACTGGACGATGACGATGGGGATCATTTCTGCTCTTGATAGGGTAATTAATGAAGAGAGTGGCGCAAAGATTAAAGGTGCGATCCAAACCGATGCTGCTATCAATCCTGGCAACTCTGGAGGGCCTCTTTTGGATAGTGCCGGCAGAGTCATAGGCGTCAATACCGCGATATATAGTCCCAATGGAGCAAATGCTGGCATCGGCTTTGCAATTCCAATTAATCTCGTCAATAGGGTAGTTAGCTCACTTATTGCTTATGGCAAATATGTGCCTCCAACTCTTGGAGTAGTCAGCGATGATAGGATCAATGCACTTTTGCATAAGCGCTTTGGTATTGATGGGGTGGCTGTGCTTAATGTGGTGCCAAACTCGCCCGCAGAGGCGATCGGGCTTAAACCAACCATCATCTATCCCGATGGTACTATCTATTTTGGCGATATTATTTTGGCAATTGACGGCAAGAGAATAGAGAGCTTTGAGCAGCTGCAAGATGTGCTGTCCCAATACAATCATGGCGACAGGGTGCAACTAAAGATCTTACGAGAAAATAGGGAGTTGACGATCGCGGCGGAGTTGATGTGATGGAGTTTTTTGAATTAAAAGTGGACTGGAGTTAAAGGCAAAAATTGGAATTTTTGATGTATATGAGCCTCTAAGCAAATTAATGGCAACTGCCTTGACACATGGTGGGATGCCCCAGTGGCATAGCAAAAGAGGGCTGAAGCACTACGGTTGTGAAGGGTTTGGCAAAAATGAGAGTAAGAGCTATGAAGCGGGAGAGTATAGCTTTCGCATACGTTCATGCAAAAAGGAGATCATAACCGCCACTATGCAAGGGCTTTTGGGGTATGAAGATAAGATCTTTGGTATAAAAAATTTGCAAATAAAGCCTAAAAAAGTTACTACTATCAATGCACTTCTTACTATCACTCCCTCTGTAATCTCCTTTGTCAAAGAGGGCAAGAGGTTTGATTGGACGCTGCGAAGTGGCAGCTATTGTTTTATCTCTATAAACTCAAGCAAAAGGGGATCGTAAAAAAAGGGCGTTTGGAAGTTTTTGAGAAAAATAGGCAAAACAAAAAGCGTTTTGATGTGGTATTGGATAGCAAGAGTGAGGATAGATTAGGAAAAGTTTTGCAAGAGTTACAGGGACTCATTGCAGCACCAGCGCCACCTGCACCAAAATATGAGAAAAAGTGCAAAAGTGCGCCTATTTTGCATACTGTTTCATTTAGTGAGTGGATGATGGAAGAGTTGAGACAATTAGCTGATCTGATAGAAAAGTATAGAGTCAAGATAGTAGATAATGAAGAGTATGAGCATTACTACTATGTAGATTATGCGCATCTCAATAGTGATTTAGATAGGGTATTGGATGCTATTAAAGAGTTTATCGATACCAAGTTTGCCGCAAAATTTTTGCATACCTACGGCAGCGATGAGCAGATGCTGCAAGAAATCGAAGAGGTGCTGCAAGAGTTTGCCAAAGAGTGCAATAAATTAAAGGGAATCTATAAAAGCCTTCAAGATTATGAGCTTTTTGATGAGGTGCTTGGCCTTTATAGAAAGATCATCGCAAAAGTTTTGAGACAGATAGATCTTTTTTTGACGAAATTAGAAAATCTTGTTTTGCGTGGAGGTGAGGGGAGTTTGGTGTTTGAGCTTGATGTTGAGGATGAGGTGCAAGCCATAAGAGCAAAGCTGCAAAGAAGCGATAAAGGCTCCTGGCTTTTGAGTCTTTTAGCGGGGTTTGGGCTGGGATGGCTCATATTTGGAGGAGATGGGGAGTGTGAAAACTAGATATATCTTTAGCATGGGAGAGATTAGGCGCAAGGACAATTCTATTGCCTTTAAAAATCAAAAGGAATGGAACTATATTCCCATTGAGGGCGTTAGGGAGATTTACTTTTTCAACGAAGTGAGTCTCGATACGAAGTTTTTGGATTTCCTTGCAAAAGCGGGAGTCATAGCACACTTTTTCAACTACTATGGCCATTATAGCGGCATTTTTTATCCCAGAGAAAGCCTCATTAGCGGCAGACTCCACATCCTCCAAGCCGACGCTATTTGCACAAAAGGCTTATTATCGCAAAGGCAATCGTCAAAGCTAGTGCGCTTAATGTACACGAAGTCCTCTACCACTACTATAGGCATGAGAGAAAAGTGCTCAAAACGCTTTTGGATTGGCTAAGAAAAGATGTAACGAAACTTTTGGAGAAAAGTCTTTAGTTAAATCTGCTGCTTTTTATCGAGGGACAGATTTGGAATAGGTTTTATGATAGCTTCAAGCACTTTTTGCCTCAAGATTTCTTGATGGATAGGCGTGTCAAGCGGCCGCCAGATAATCCTATGAATACATTGATAAGTTTTGGTAATAACCAAGACAATTACGGCTATCTATCATACGCATCTTAATCAAAGCATTAGCTATCTACACGAGCCAAGCGAGAGCAGATTTAGTTTGAGTTTGGATCTGAGCGAGGCTTTCAAGCCAATTATCGTATTTCGCACCATATTTGAGCTTGTCAATCGGCGTAAAATCCAAGTAGCTAAACATTTTGACAAAGAACTCAATTACGCACTGCTCAACCAAGAGGGTAAGAAGATTTTTATCAGTGCGTTTGAAGAGCGCTTGAATGAGAAGTTTAAGCATCCAAGATTAAAAAGGCTTACAAGCTACCAAAGCGCTATCAAATATGATGGGTATAAGCTTATTAAATTTTTATATAGAGGGTAGGGAGTTTATGCCTTTTTTGCTCAAGGAGAAGATGTGAAAAAGAGGTATAAGTTCAATTACGTTTTTGTGATGTACGATATAGCAGTTGAGGAGAGCGAAGCTGGTAAGAATAGGGTAGCAAAAGTCTTTAAAGTCTGCAAAAAATATCTCAACCATCATCAAAAAAGCATTTTTCTCGGTGAGAGCACGCCTTCAAATCTTTTGAAACTGCGTAAAGAGTTATTGGAAGTAATAGATCAAGATTTGGATACCATAACTATCGTAAAGCTTCCAAGCGCAAGCAGTTTTGAAGAAGAACAAATCGGGGTTGTGCATAACGAATGGTTTTTATGATTTTTCCAATCGCTTTTTGTGCAAATTTAGGAAGATTATTGTAACATAGGGATGTGTTAAGATGTTTTTTGAAAATTTAGTGTTTGAGTATTTTGATTGGAAAAAAAGAGCAAAGAGTTGCAATAGTGGGGGATATTTTGTATTTTTGTAAAATTCAAAATGCCCAATTTTTCTTCGATTAACTAGAACATAGGATGTATTGTCACTTGTAAGTAAAGATATAACAAAACGACTTGAAATGTTGCACAAGAATTTTGCCACGAAATGCGATTCGATTTAAAAGAGGCTTATTACAATACAATAATCCCTCACTCTTCCTTGAATTATGAATCTCCTGTAAAATACCTACTTGAAAATCATAATGAGTGCCATATGTATTGAACTTTTCAAACTCTTGACAAAGAGAAAAAAATCGTTTATAATTTCACCGCAATTAAACGAATATACCTCACAGATTGGGGTGTCGCCAAGCGGTAAGGCAGCGGGTTTTGGTCCCGCCATTCGGGGGTTCGAATCCTCCCACCCCAGCCACAATCCCTCAAATAACGCGGGGTAGAGCAGTCTGGTAGCTCGTCGGGCTCATAACCCGAAGGTCGGAGGTTCAAATCCTCCCCCCGCAACCAAAATCTTCAATATAACAAATAGCCATCAACAAAGTATAATTCCTATGCGCTTTTATTATAAATTATTATCAATGTACGTTATAGTATAATACTCCCAAAAAAGTGGAGCAAATATGCCTATTCAAAGAGTAAAAGAGGCTATTGAAGAGATCAAAAAAGGTAATATGGTCGTGATGATTGACGACGAAGATCGCGAGAACGAGGGTGATCTCGTCTATGCAGCGACCTTTAGTACGCCTGAAAAGGTCAATTTCTTGGCAGCTGAGGCGAGAGGGCTTATCTGCGTGGCACTTTCGAAAGATATCGCTAACAGACTCCATCTTGAGCCAATGGTGCAAAAGAACGATTCAGCCCACGAGACAGCCTTTACCGTGAGCGTGGATGCGAAGGAAACGACTACGGGAATTTCTGCCTATGAGCGAGATCTTACCATCAAACTTTTAGCAAGCCCACTTAGTACGGCCGATGATTTTGTGCGACCTGGACATATTTTCCCGCTCGTGGCAAAAGAGGGTGGCGTGCTCGTGCGCACGGGACATACCGAAGGCTCTGTGGATCTTTGCAGGCTTGCTGGATTGCAGCCGGCTGCTGTGATTTGTGAGATCATGAATCCCGATGGCACGATGGCAAGACGCGATAGCCTCGAAGAGTTTGCCAAAAAGCACAATCTCAAAATAGTCTATATCTCCGATATCATAGAGTATCGCCTGCAAAACGAACGGCTTATCAAGCAAATCGAGAGCAAAGAAATCGACTTTTTTGGCGTGAAAGTGAAGGAGCGACGATTTCAAGATCATTTGGGCAACATCCATACCGCTATCATCTTCTATTCAGCAGCGGGTACTAGCAACGTGAAGTTTCACAATGTGATGGACGATAGGGATCTGTTGTTGGAACAGAAGCGTTTTCACTCGCTCATGAATGCCATCGAGTATCTCAAGAAAAATAGCGGCGTGCTTATATTTTTGGATAGGCAGCGAAGTGGCGATCAGACCAAAGAGTTCGGTATAGGTGCGCAGATTCTCAAAGAGCTTGGCGTGCACAACATCCGCTTGCTCACTTCCCACAAAGGCAGAGAATTCGTGGGGCTTAGCGGTTTTGGGCTCAATATCGTGGAAGAGATCGAGATATGAAAATACGCGTCTACTACGAAGATGTGGATATTGGAGGAGTGGTCTATCACTCCAAGTATCTTAACTTTTGCGAAAGGGCAAGAAGCGATCTCTTTTTCGTTCATGGCAAAACGCCCGTGTGGCAAGGTTATCACTTCGTGGTAAGAAGGCTTCAAGCAGACTACATCAAACCCGCATTCTTTGGCGATGAGTTGGAGGTGAAGACTGCGCTAAGAGAGCTGGCAAGGGTGAAAGTCTCACTTACGCAGTTGATTTATAGAGGCGAAGAGAAGATATTTGCGATGGAAATAGAACTAGTTTGTTTGAAAGGGGAGCGGATCGCTAAAATCCCTCCCTATTTTCAAGAGCTTTTTGCACAGTTTCAAAGCCAAAAGCTGTAGTTTTGGAGATTTGGGTGTCGAAGCGCAGTTGATTGCCTGTGAAATCCTCTCTTAGCTTTTTTGGAGCATTTTGCGTGATGGCGAAAAAGTTGTCAATCCCCACAATCGTCGTGTAATCCAGCCAACTATAGAAGAGATCCTCATGTAACATAGCCGCATACGCATCGATGGCTTTCGGATAGGATGGCGCAATATGGGCGATGTAGAGCTCTTTTCTATTTTCTGATTGAATGAGTGAAAAGAGTTTTGGTGTAAAGTTTATCTGCGTCGAGAGTTTCATGGGTGGCTCTATCGCATAGAGCGGCAGTTGCGAGAGGATCAATGAGGTTTTGATAGGTGGGGTGTTGAGCAAAAGCGCGGAAGCGTTGAGATCTTCATTATTTTGCAGGTATTGTTTGAGATTGCTATAGGCTTTATCCACTGGATAGAGTTTGATGGCTTTATCGTAATTCTCCTGGGCTATTTTTGTTAGATAGCTAGAAAGCATGGAGTTTTTGAGATAGAAGATGGCAAGGTTGTATTGGCTCAATTGCAAAAGCTCATCTATCTGCGCTTTGTAGTCTATTCCTCCAAAGTAGAGGTTGTCGCCGCTTTGAGAAATTGAGGAAGCGTGCAGTGTGGGGATGAAAAAGCGCGCATCTTGAGGCAGATTGGATAGAGAATTGCTTTCGCTGTAGGTTGCTATGAGGATATTGAGCGCGTCTGTTTCATATGAAATTGAATCAAAGGTTATGTTATTTTCGATGATATGGGTATTGATGGCAAAAGGGACTTTTCTATGTAGATAGTAGCTAGTGGCCGCTTTTGCGAGATGGTTGCAAATTGAACGCGTTCTTTTGTGGCAGTAGAGATGGATAGCCATATGCTGGATAGGCAGAATTGGCTTGAGGTGAAAAAGGCTCAAGAAATTTTGGTACTGGGGTTTGAAATCTTCGATATTATCTTTGTCGAGGTGCGCTAAGAAAGAAAAATACTGCTCATTTTGCAAAAACTCTTCTAAACAGTAATTATCACATTGGTAGGTATCGAGATTGATGATAGTAAGACTTGGCAGCGGCAAAGGAGAGAGCACTCTCGCCCCTGCCAAAAGCGTGATGGATATGAAAAGCGCTGCTACGAGACTTCGCATAGAAGTTCCTTGATTGTCAGTAGATCTTCGTAGGCTTCTTTCTTTTTGGATGGATTGCGTAGAAGAAAACTAGGATGGAATGTTGGAATGAGGATTCTGCCTTGGAAATTGAGTTTTTTGCCTCTGATTTTAGAAATAGGGGTTTTGTCGTTGGTGAGATGTCTATAACTTGTGCTGCCGAGGGCTACGATGATTTTGGGATTAACTATCTCGATCTGTTTGAAAAGATAAGGAATGCAGCTAGCTACTTCATCAGGTGTTGGAACGCGGTTGTTTGGGGGGCGGCATTTGACAATATTGGCAATAAATACTTCGCTGCGTCTAATCTCCAAAACGTTTTCGATCATTTTCGTAAGCAGCTGCCCAGCCCTTCCGACGAAAGGGCGTCCTGTCTCATCCTCGGTAGCTCCTGGTCCCTCTCCCACAAACATCAGCTTCGCCTCTGGGTTTCCTTCGCCAAAGACTACATTTTTTCTCGTTTTTGCCAAGTTGCATAGATGGCACTGTAACACTATCTTTTTCAAAGCTTCCAAATCGTCTGGAAGTGTATCTGTAGCGATTTTTTTGCTCTCAATTGGGTTCATGTATGTCGTACCTAACCATTGATATCTATAAAGTACATGGAGTAATTGCGTTTTGTTCATAGGAGATATAATACTTAAGAGGGGATTAAAAAGAGGTTAAAAGGGGCCAAAGCCCCTGGGATTATTCTGTGACTTCCACTACTACTGGATCGCTCTCCCAAAGTCCGTGTTTAGTACAGTAACTCATAGCTGTGAGTTTGAGCTTTTTGGTTGGGATGATGTAGAAATCTACCTCTACTTGACTCTTTTCATTACCAAGTGTTCCTGGCGTGAACGTTGCTTGTCCTAAAAGTCTCTCACCATCCCAGAGCTGAACATACGCGATGTAATGATCGAAATCGTCTGGATGTGAGTATTCGTTCCCAACTTTTACTTTCACTTTGAACTTCTCACCTTTTTTTGCAGTGCTTTCGCAGTGAATGAAAGGTGAGTGTCTGTCGATATAGTCTTTTTTAGACTCTCTTTCTACTTCACTGATGTCTACGTATCTGTTGATTGTTGGCATGTTTGCCTCCTTTTTTGGTTTTGTTTATCACTATTGTACTTGAAAAAGATTAAAATAGGATAAAATTTATCCTATTTACATAGTTGCAAGTTTTGGATAAAATTCACTTATGTTTAAAAGAGTAGTGAATAGAGCCAAAAGAGAGTGCAAAAAAGCCTCTATCGTCCTTTTGCGAGAGTTCAAAGAGACGAAGAGAATGCTGCAAGTCTATATACATCAAAGAGACAATCGCGAGTTGATGCGGTTTGCAAACAGGCAACTTGTAGATATTTTCAAGATCTTATTTCTATTTCCTATTTCACTGCTGCCCGGATCTGTGATCATTGTAACCCTTTTGGAGCTCATTGCCAAAATCTTCAAAACGACGATTTTTCCTACGAAGACAAAATTCTAAGCCCCAGCTTACGCTGGAACTTCTGTGACGTGATGTTTAAGACCCAACTCTTCTGGCGTGCAGCCAAGAGCAAGTCCTATGAGTTGCGGCAGGTGGAGGATTGGCATAGGAGTTGGGAGCTCTCTACCCACTGTCTTGACTGCGCTTTTTTGCTTCACATCGAGATTGAGGTGACAGAGTGGGCAAGGGGTTACCATCACATCCGCGTTGTTGTCGAGTGCATCGACTATGGCGTTGCCCGTGAGGATATTGGAAGTTTTTGGCGCTTGCAAGTCCACATGAAATCCACAGCATTTGGTTTTGTGCTCATAGTCGACGCTATTGCCCTCAAGCGCTTCGATGAGCTCATCTAGTGAAGTTGGGTTGTATGGATTCTCTTTGGTTCTGTTGAAGTGGTGGTGTAG
Organism: Nitratiruptor sp.; assembly: GCA_015494535.1. GTDB lineage: Bacteria > Campylobacterota > Campylobacteria > Campylobacterales > Nitratiruptoraceae > Nitratiruptor. The sequence continues at coordinate 30,351 of WGBC01000093.1, forward strand.
TTCGCTCGGTCTGATGTTGTGGCAGCCGTAGAATGCCGCGATATTGAGCTGGCTTAGAGGTTTAACCACCTTTTTGCGAAGGTTGTCGAGTCCATAATCCTCAATCAAAGCATAGAGAAAGTGGCGCACGTTGCTTGTGCCTTTATATTCAAGCCCAACTTCCGCGAGGCTCGCATTGACTTTGGCCTTAAGTTCCTCATCTTCGTCGAGCCTATGCTTTGTCATAGCGGTATTGAGCTGGCAAGTGTTACAAATAGTTACCATATCCAGCCCGCGTTTTTCCGCATAGCATATGTTGCGCGCATTGAGTACGAGGCTCAAGAATTCGTCGAAATCTTGCAGATGGCTTGCCCCACAGCAGCTTGCCTCATCGAGTAGAACAAGTTCGATATCAAGTTTTTTGGCGATCGCCAAAGTCGATTTGAGAAGTTCTGGCGTACTCTCTCTTGCCGTACAACCTGTATAGAGTGCATATGTTAATTTACTCATCGCCTATCCTTTAAAATTTTACAGTAGAAGAGATTTTGACAAGTTTTTTGATCTCATCAAGGTTTTTGGATTTTGGCATATTCCAAGGCATAACGATTTTGCCTTTTTTAAACATCGCCAAAGCTTCAGGTATATGCTTCAATACGCCAAAGCCTTCACTGTAGGCGACCAAATGCCCCTCATCCAAGATGCCATGTTTTTCGATAGATTTCTTGAATCCCACGGCATGGCGGGTAGCTACATTGCTCTTGGCCACACCCTCTTCGAAGATTTGATTATGCAGTTTTGTTATTTTGTCGATAGGGCTAATCTCTTTTGGACACGCCTCGGCACACTCATAGCACTTCACGCAATCCCATACCCCTTGTCCTAGTTTATCCACAATTTCTAAGCGCTCTTTTTTTGCATGATCTCTTACATCTGCAGTGAAGCGATAAGCCTTTTCAAATGCGGCAGGTCCAAGGTAGTCTTCATTGACCTCAATGACGGGACAAGCGTAGTAGCAGCAGCCGCACTGGATGCAGTAGTCTGCCTCTTCAAGCTTGTCCGCCTCTTTTGGCGGGATAAGATTCTCTTGCTGTGGATGCTCATCAATCTCGGCTTCTAGCCAAGGTTTGACTGCTTCGTACTTTTGCCAAAAATCACTCTTATCTACGATCATATCTTTGATGACTCGTTTCTTGCTCACTGGTTCAATTGTGATCTCATTGCCAAATAGCTCTATCATATCTTTCATACGCTCTTTGCATGCGAGGGTGCTGCGGCCATTTACCTTGACGGCACAGCTTCCACAAATTCCGTGGCGGCAGCTTCTGCGATAGCTAAAACTACCATCGTGCTCCCATTTGATTTTGTTAAGCACGTCAAGCACTACATCTTTTTCATCAATCTCCATTTCAATTGTGTCGTAGTGGGGGAGATAGTCGGTTTCAGCATTGAATCGAAATACTTTTAGCGTTACTTTCATTATGCGCCCCTCTTAATATTTTCTTTCTTGCGGTTCAAATTTTCCAAGGACAACCTCACCATATTCAAGCTTGATATTGCCCTCTTTGTCCATATATGCAAAGGTGTGCTTGAGGAAATTCTTGTCGTCTCTGTTTGGATAGTCCTCTCTGTAGTGCGCTCCTCTAGACTCTTTTCTTGCAATCGCGCCTTCTACGATAAATGCCGCATAATCTAGCATGTGACCAAGCTCGATAGCTTCTTGCAAGTCTGTGTTGAAAGTTTTGGATTTATCATCTATGCGGATGTTTTTGAATCTCTCTCTTAAATTTTTAAGGATCTCTTTTTGCTTTTGCAGCGACTCTTCCGTTCTAAACACCCCACAGTTTTCGAACATCGTATCTTGCAACTCTTGGCGAAGTTTCGCAGTAGATTCATCGCCGTTGTTTGTCATAATAAACTCTATTTCACTGAGCATGTTTTTGGCTTCTTCTGGATGAGCCTCATGGCAGCTGATGCCTTTTTCTAAATCTTTTACGATGTTTTCTCCTACGTGTCGACCAAAGAAAAGTGCTTCAAGAAGCGAGTTTGCACCAAGCCTGTTGGCTCCATGCACGCTCACGCACGCGCACTCGCCAGCTGCATAGAGTCCTTCGGTAAGCTCAGTCGGGCTTTTTTTCACATGCCCGTTGATGTCTACCGGGATACCACCCATAGAGTAGTGTGCGGTGACTGTGATCATGATAGGCTCTTTGACCATATCTTGGCCCAAGAATGTGAGGGCTAGATCTCTAAGTTCAGGCAAACGCTCCATGATTTTGGCTTCGCCAAGGTGGGTGAGATCGAGATAGACCGCCATCTTGTCTGGTCCTACGCCTCTGCCTTCCCGAATCTCGTTCATAATCGCTCTTGCCACCACATCTCTGGGCGCAAGCTCCATTTTTTCAGGCGCATATTTTTCCATGAATCGCTCGCCTTCGCTGTTGTAGAGCTTGCCGCCTTCGCCTCTTGCCGCTTCGCTAATGAGAATACCGCTGCCAGCTAAGCCGCTTGGGTGAAACTGCACAAACTCCATATCTTCTAGAGGCAGCCCATGTCTTGCGAAGATACTGAGGCCATCTCCTGTATTGGCGTGGGCGTTGGAATTGATTTTGAAAGCTCTTGCATATCCACCTGTCGCAAACATTACAGCTTTTGCGTTGAAGATAGCTGGCTCCATGTTACGCAGATTGAACGCCGCTACGCCATAAGCTTTGCCATCTTTGTAGAGGATGTCGGCCACATACCACTCGTCCAAAAACTCGACGCCTTCTCTGTGGGCCTGCTCATAGATTGTCTGCAAAAGGGTCAAACCTGTTCTGTCTTTGGCAAAACATGCTCTAGGCTTACTCTGTCCTCCAAATGGGCGCTGGGCGATGGTGCCATCTTCGTTTCTGCTGAATGCCGCACCCATATGTTCGATCCAGCGGATAGTCTCTGGGGCTTTGGAACACATGAGCTCAACCGCGTCCTGATCGGCCAAATAGTCGCTACCTTTGACAGTGTCAAACATATGAAGCTCTACATCGTCCTCTGGACTCAAAGCTGCGTTGACCCCGCCTTGCGCAGCGCCAGAGTGGCTTCGTAGGGGATGAAGTTTGGTAAGCACTACTACTTTTTTGCCGGCTTTTTTGATCTCTCTTGCAGCCGCACACCCGGCTAGACCGGAGCCGACTATGACTACATCGTATGAGTGAATAGGTACTTCCATCCAGGTTGTCCTTTTGTTGAAATAGAATTTTTACGATTATATCATTTAGAGCGTCAAAAAATATTAAAAGAGTGAAAAGCACTTTTTTTAAGGGCGTCTTTGTTACAATATTTATCAAAATATCAAGGAAATACGCTTGGATAAAGAGAACTTTTTTATAAGTTTATTTAATAGTAAGTATGTTGGCGACGATGGAGCTTTTGTAGATGGGTATGTCTATAGTGCCGACGCTTTCAATGAAGACGTGCATTTCAAAAGATCGTGGATGAATTATAAGCAGATCGCAAGAAAGGCAATGCTGGTCAATATCTCCGACGCGATCGCGATGAACGCTAAGCCAAAATATGCACTTGTCACTATCGCTATGCCAAAAGATATTGCCAAAGAAGAGATGCGCCAAATCGCCGAGGGGCTGCAAGAGGCGGCCAAGGGGTATGGATGCCAGATTATCGGCGGAGATACGGTGGCGAGCGATAGGCTCGATATCTCCATCACGCTTGTCTCCATCACCAAGAAGCCGGTAGGCAGGAAGCCTCTTAAAAAGGGGTATCTGCTGGCATATACAGGTGAGCTTGGCAGTGTGGGCAGGGATCTAAAAAAGCTTATGCGAGGTATGAGTGTATCGAAGTATTCAAAGTTTTTTGAGCCAAAGTTGCGTGCAAGATTTATGCAAAAAGCCGCACGAAAGATAAAAGCCTGTATGGATATAAGCGATGGGCTTTTTGACGATTTGGGCAAATTAGCAAAGCTCAATAGAGTGGGGTTCGAGTTTTTTCATGCCATACCGCCACATATTGGATGCAGCGGGGAGGAGTATGAGCTGCTTTTCGCTTTCGATCCAAGAGATAGGAGGGCTTTGGAGATTATAGCGCGAAAGACTCGCACGCCAATCACCATCTTTGCCAAAGTAGCCAACAGATCCTACAAAAACCGATGCAAACCAAACCACTTCTAAGGAATATGATGGATAGGATATTTTTTCTCTCACATGCGCCAATCGATTTGTATTTCAAGCAATCTCCCGAGACTTTTGTGGTGGAAGAGGTGCCTCTGTATCCATTCAAGGAAGAGGGCGAGCACTTGGTATTGAAGGTGCGCAAGAAAAATCTCACCACCTGGCAGATGCTGCAAAGCTTAAGCGAGCAGATAGGGGTGAAACTCAGAGACATAGGCTACGCGGGACTCAAAGACAAAAACGCCCTTACATACCAATTTATCTCCATGCCCAAAAAGTATGAAAAGAGTTTGGCGAACTTCTCCCATCCAAACATTAAGATAATTGAATCGCACCTGCATACCAACAAGATTCGTCTCGGCCACCTCAAAGGCAACAAATTTTTTGTCAGGCTCAAAAAGGTGCTGCCCCACAACGCCAAAAAGATCGAAAACGTGCTTGCTATCATCCAAAAAGAGGGGATACCAAACTACTTTGGGTATCAACGCTTTGGGATTGAGGGAGACAACTATCTTCTTGGCAAAGAGATCGTGGAAAAGAGGCGAAAAGAGCGCAATATCAAGAAAAGAAAACTCTTCATTAACGCTTATCAAAGTCACCTTTTCAATCTTTGGTTGAGCAAAAGGGTAGAGCGCAGTCGTTTAATTGAGAGTTTTTCAAGCAAAGAGCTAAGAGATATCCTTGACTTGCCAGATGAGATGATAAAAAATCTCAAAGCCCAAGAGCAGTTTTTTAAGATTTATCCGGGAGACATCGCCAAGCACTATCCAAAAGGCAAGCTCTTCTTCGTGGACGATCCATTGGCCGAAGCCAAAAGGTTTCAAAGCAGAGATATCTCTCCCACAGGGCTTTTGCCAGGAGCCAAGACGCCTAGAGCTGAAGGTTTGGCTAGGGAGATAGAGAAAGATTTTGACGAAGAGATTGAGTTAAAGGGCGATAGGCGCTATGCATGGGTGTTCGTGGAGGATATAGAGACAAATTATAAAGAGGATAAAGCTTGGTTTGAGCTTGGCTTTTTCTTGCCGAAGGGAAGTTATGCTACTATTTTGCTGGAAGAAATAGCCCATAGAAAACTAAAGGAGAGTGAATGAAAAGCGAATACAAAGAAGAGTGCCGCTACGCCGATGAAATAGCGGAAGACACCAAAGAGGTGTTGCAAAAGTGGCTCAAACGTTATGGTTGGGATATTCCAGAGCTTGACGAGGATCTTGCCGCTAAGCTAATACTTACCCAGATGCGAAAAACGCTGGATGAGTTGGAGGCAAAACATTGCGGCGGCTCCTGCGATACGGAGCCACCGAGTTGTCCTAATTAAAAAAGAGGCTGCCGATTCTTACCATATTGGATCCGCACTCGATTGCTAGTTCAAAGTCGTTGCTCATTCCCATGGAGCAGATCTCGGCTCCGTGAGGTTTGAGGGCTTCGTATATCTTATAAGTTGTCTCGAAGCTTTTTTTGATCACATCTTTATCCTCGGTGTGAGCGCCAATGGTCATGACGCCTTGGAGGTTGATATGCTTCGTCTCTTCTATGATTTTAAGATAGGTATCATAAGCCATTTCTGGCTCTATGCCAGCTTTTGTGGGCTCTTTGGCGCTGTTGATTTGCAAGAGACAGTCCATCTTCTTGCCCTTTTTTTCCAGTCTCTTATCGATTTCCAGTGCCAATTCCAAGCTATCAAGTGAGTGCATGAGCCAAGGTTCAAGATCGATGAGGTGGTTGATTTTGTTTTTTTGCAGCCTGCCAATAAAGTGCCACTCTATGGGAAGATCAGATAGCGCTTCAGACTTGGCTTTGAGATCTTGCACACGGCTCTCACCAAATGCTCTTTGCCCCAATTCATAAAGTTCTTGTATCTCTTTTTCGCTTACATATTTCGTAACTGCTACAATCTGCACGATATGGTGCTCGCTGCGCCTAATTCTAGCCTTTTCCACTCGTTGAATCACTGCATCAAACTTTTCTCTAAGTTCCAAATTCATTATCCAGCTCCTAAGAGTCTATTGATATCGTTATAAAGCCCCAGTCCCATAAGCCCAATCAAAAAGATCCACCCAGCATAAGTAAGGCGCACCAAAACCTCCTCACTTGGCGCTCTTTGGGTGATGAGCTCATAGAGATTGAACATTATGTGCCCCCCATCAAGGGCAGGGATGGGCAGGAGATTGAGGATGCCAAGGTTGACGGAAATTAGAGCGCAAAAGCTAAGAAACGCCACTAAGCCAGCTTGGCTAGCCTTTGCGCTAATATCCATGATGGTGATGACGCCTCCTATCTCTTTTGGAGAGACCACCCCTTCTATCATCTTCTCGATCCCCAAAACAATAAATTTGCTAGCCTCAACCGTCTTGTCGAAAGCCGCTTTGATGGCTTGAGTAAAGGAGTAGTGCACTTTAATGAACTCTGGTGCTGGCGCGATGCCAATCATCGCCCTTTGTACCTCTTCACCAAAAACGTTTTTGGTTTTCGTGATTTTTGGCGTGATGATAAGAGTGATGGTTTTGCCATCTCTTTTGATGGTGAAGTGCAAAGGTTTGGTGTTTTGGGAGATGATTTTGCTTAAATCCTCCCATGTTTTAATTGGCATTCCTTCGATTGCCACGATTGTATCGCCTTTTTGTAAGCCTGCCGTAAAAGCTGGGGAGTTTGGCAACACTTTGCCAACCTTTGGTGCCAACTCGTTAAAGCCAATAAGCGCCACAATAAAATAGAGAATGAAAGCCAAGAGAAAGTTGGCAAATGGCCCTGCAAAGAGGATGATGATCCTTTGCCAAGGAGCTTTTGCATTGTAACTATCTGGATCGCTGCTTTTTTGAGTGGGATCGGTGTCATCTTGACCCTTCATCTTCACATATCCTCCAAGAGGCAAAGCGCTTATCGCCCACTCGGTGCTGCAGCAGTGCTTTTTGGCAATTACCGGTCCAAAGCCGATGCTAAAGCGCTCCACATAGACGCCAAAGAATCTAGCAGCTAGGAAATGCCCCAGCTCGTGAATAAAAATCATAATGGATAGCGCTAAAAGTGCCCACAAAAATCCCATGATATTCCTCTATCGTAAATAGTCTTTTATATATTCATACCCGCTATAGAGAGTAATAGCCACGGCCAGCCACAACAACGTCTCTCCAAAAGGCCAATCCATGATCAGAAAGCCAATGGCGATCATTTGCACGATGGTCTTGATTTTTCCAAGGAGGCTTGCTGCTATCTCCTTGCCGCTGCTAACTGCGCTTACTCTAAGGCCGGTGATGAAAAACTCTCTTGTTAAAATCAAATAAACAGCCCAAGGATTGGCGCGTTCTAGCATCATAAGCCCCAAAAAGCCAGCGAGAGTCAACATCTTATCAGCCAATGGATCCAAGATCTTGCCAAGCTGGGTGATCTGATTGAATTTGCGAGCGATGTATCCATCGAAAAAATCGGTAATACTAGCCAACACGAACAAAAATGCCGCAAAGTAGTCTAGCCAAGAGGGATGAATATTAGGAAATAAATCCCTATTGACTAGCAGCATGAACATAAGAGGGGCGATGAGTAGCCTCAAAAACGCCAAGATGTTTGGGATATTGAGATTGCTTTGCATTAGCTAAAACTTGTCCCTCCATCTACTACCAGGGTTTGTCCAGTGATCCAACTAGCTTCTTCACTGCACAAAAACCAACAAGCCCCTGCGATATCTTCTGGAGTGCCCATGCGCTTCAATGGGCTTCTTGCGATCGTGGCAGCTTTTACTTCCTCATAATTTGGAAAAGCGCGCAAGGCATCTGTGTCTATGGGACCTCCGCTGACTGCGTTGACGCGGATGTTTTTCTCTCCAAGTTCATGCGCTGCGTATTTGACCATCGTCTCAACTGCTGCTTTAGAGCTGCCATGTCCTGCGTAGTTTGGGGTATAGACGAGATTGCCTGTGGAGCTAAGGCTAATGATGCTGCCTCCGCCAATTTTCTCCATCCTTTTTGCAGCTTCTTGCGCTCCAACTACAAAGGCTAGAACCGTGGCTGTATAGATGTTGTCAAGGCCTTTTGGTTTCAGGCGCATGAAAGGGCCAAAGCCTCCTACTACTGCTCTGCCCGAAATAATGGCATTGGAGATAAAGTAATCGACTCTTTCAAAATCCTCGTCGATCTGCTTAAAAAGCTCTTTATACTCGTTTGGCTCGAGAACGTTGAGTTTGTAGGCTTTTGCCTTAATGCCATGCATTTGGCTCAACTCTTGCGCCAACTCATTGGCCAAAGCTTCGTTGCTGTTGTAGGTAAATGCGATATTTACGCCCTCTTTAGCAAAGCGCTCAACGATGGCTCTACCGATCCCTCTTGTACCGCCACTGATTACGAGACTCTTTTTCATTGTACCACCTCATACTTTTTGAGTGCTTCTTTGATTTTTCCCATACTTTGAGGGCTTGGCGGCACAAGTGGTAGGCGGTATTCCAGAGTCTCTAGCAGTCCCGCTTCATACATAGCCGCTTTGATAGGGATGGGGTTGGATTCTACAAAGAGAGCTTTGTTTATAGTAAAAAGCTCATCATTTATCATCTTGGCAGTATCGAACTGCCCGGCAAGCCCAGCGTGTACGAGCATCGCGATTTTGTCTGGCAA
>WGBC01000094.1 GCA_015494535.1 Nitratiruptor sp.
TCAATGACGATAAGATGGTTGATATAATCGTACAAGAGGCAAAGAAAATCATCGGCGAAGAGAATGTGATCGATCTCAAAGATCCGGTCATGGGCGGGGAAGACTTTAGCAGGTACCTGCAAATCGTGCCTGGAGCCTTTTTTAGACTTGGTATCTGCAATCCCAAAAAAGGCACCTGTGTTTCACAGCACAATCCAAAATTCGATGTGGATGAGGATGCGTTGCCAATCGGCATGAAAATACTCAGTGCTGCGGCTGTCGAGGTAATGGAATGAAAAACAAAATAACCATTAGCGTCCCAAGCGACCTACTCTACTGGCCAATGATCGAAGCTTTTTATGAAAAACTGGTAGAAGAGATCAACTTTGGCAAAAAAGAGGCGAAGGATCTTAAAAACGCGTTTTACGAGCTTTTCGAAAACAGCGTGGTGCACGCCTATAAAGAGGAAGAGGGGTATATAACAATAGATTTCATCATTTTCCATAACGCGTTGCAAATCGACGTGCACGACAAAGGCATGCCAATAGATCCAAACATCATCAAGGCGGTTCCTATCGATCTCAAAAAAAGAAACAAGGGCCTCAACAGGGTCTACAAGCTCGTGGATGAGTTCGCCTTCCACAACTTAGGATTAGAAGGCAAGAAGTTCACCATCATCAAATACACCCCTTATACGCTGCAGCTGCATCACGCCCAAGGATTCTATAGCGATATCTTGGACGATTTCACGGAAGAGCTCAAAAAGAGCTTGAGCCAAAAGCTGGTGGTGCGCACATTCAAAGAGGGCGACGAAGTCTGGATACCAAAACTGATATACAAAAACTATGGATATACCTACTTTAAAGATATCTTTTACTTTCCCGACAAGATCTTGCAAAAAGAAAAGAGTGGCGATGTACTCTCCATCGTAGCTGAAGTAGACAAGCAGATTGTAGGGCACTTCGCTTTGGTGAGGCTCCCTCGATCAAACATAGCAGAAATTGGCATCGCCGTAGTAGATCCAGCTTTTAAGGGAATGGGGATCATGAAAAAGATGTTTGAGTTGCTACTGCTAAAAGCCAAAGAGCTCAGGCTTGATGCCCTTTTTGGCGAAGCTATCACGTTTCATCCCTATTCACAACGAGCAAATGCCCGATATGGCTTTAAAACGAGCGCACTGCTTCTAGGCGAAATTCACCATATGGTGCGCCTCAAGGATCACCCCTACCCTTTTCGCGACAAACGCGGCGCCGTGGTAATCGAATACAAGCTTTTTAAAAAGAGGCCCAAAAAGCTCTTTATCCCCAGGTTCTACGAAGATATTGTACAAAAGACATACAATCTCTTCGATCTTGCATTCACTCGCGAAAAACCAAAACCTGGCGAAAAGACCACGATAGAACTTCATTACGAAAAATCGTTCGCTCTTGGCATCGTGATCGTGGACGAGGCTGATGGTGCGTTTGCCGCAAACTTCAAGCAAATTTTCGAAGAGGCTCTCACCAAACACCCCGATATGATATATGCGGACATCAACTTGGAAAAGGTGGCTAGTATCGATAACGTCATAGATGTTTTGCATACATTCGGGTTTTTCTACGCCGGAGTGCTCTTTTTGCGTAAAGAAGGCAACGATTATCTAAGGATGCAATTCGAAGCAAGCGAGAGAATAGAAGAGAAGAGGATTGTATGCTACAGCGATTTTTGCAAAGAGTTGCACCGTTACATACTCGAAGACAAAAAAAGAGTTTATAAGAATATTTAATATGCAATATGCTACAATGTTCAAAAACAAAACAAAGGATCCACCATGCAAGAGTTAATAGCACTACTCGATGGCATTAAACTGCCTTTTGAGATACCCCTTCTTGTACACCCGGTTACGGTACATTTCGCCATAGCTTTACCCATCATAGCCCTTTTATTGGAGGCTAGCAATATTTTCGTCAAAAGAAGGTGCGTTGGGGTCATATCCTCCATTTTGCTATTTATAGCGGTACTCATTTACGTAGCGGCCTTTTTCACAGGCAAAACGGATGGTAGCGAGGCGTACTCGCTTCTAAGCAGTGAGGGCAAAGAGGAGCTCAAAGAGCACAAACTATTAGGCATGTATCTTGTCTATGGCGCCGCAGTCATCTTCTTACTCAAGCTCATTTTCGCTGCTATAAGCAGCAGAATAGCCAAAATCGTTTTTACTATCATTTTGGCGGTTTTCGTAGGCTTTGCACTCAAGCAAGGCAAAGATGGCGGCGAGCTTGTCTATAAATATGGCGCCAATGTGCAAGCAGTAAGCAGCATGGATGATAAGGTGATGGAGCTTGAAGATGAGTTAGCAACCTGCAAAGAAGAGCTTGAAAAAGTTAAAAGTACTCCAGCACCTGCACCATCTACCGAGAATGAATCTACTAGCAACCAAGAATCTTCCGAAGCAGCATCAAGTAGCAGCGAAGCGCAGATGAATGAATCCAACGAATCACAAGAGATCACAATCCCTGCAACCATCCAGGAAAAAGCCAAGGCGGCATTAGAGCAGATCAAAGGTAAAGCCACAGAAGCGCAAAACGCTGCCGAGCATGCAGCTGAACACGAAACTCCTATGCCTGAAGCTCCAGCCCAACCTCACGAAAATAGTGAGCAGACACAAGAGTAGCCACAAGGCTACTCGAAGCTTGCAATTACCTCTTTGAAAACTCTATAAAGTCCTATAACCTCATCTTTGTGCGTTCGCTCATTCGGAGCATGAATAGCGTCGTTTTTCACGCCAAATTCAATGGTTTTCACTCCATATTCAGCAAAAAACCTCGCATCGCTCGTGCCGCCGGCAGTGGAGTGCTTGGGGATTATACCTGTAACTTTTTGTATAGCTCTATCTATGACTTGCACTACTTTGCTTTTTGGATCTGTAAGAAAGGGCTTTGCGCTTTGGCTAAGCTTGAGTGTATAGTTCATCCCATCAAAAAACTTATGCACGAAACGCTCCACATCCTGCATGGTGGTTTTGGTATTATTGCGCACGTTAAACATCATTTTTAGTTTTCCCGGCGTGACGTTTGTCACCTCCATACCAGCCCTAATATCGGTGATGACAAATTTGCTGGGCGCGAAAAACTCATCACCTTCGTCCAGATCGACGCCCGCCATCTTGGGCAAGACTTGCGCCACTTTATGGATGGGGTTGACAGCTTTTTCAGGATAGGCGGCATGCCCTTGCTTGCCAATTTTTTCAATCACGCCATTGATGGAACCGCGTCTGCCAATCTTTATCGCATCCCCAAAGCACTGCTCGCATGTTGGCTCAGCCACAATCGCGTAATCAGGCAAGAGATGCATGCGTTTTAACTCCTGCAATACGTATTTCGTCCCCCATTTTGCTTCACCCTCCTCGTCGCTTGTAAGCAAAATTGAGAGCGTACCATTAAACTCCTTCGCCTCTTTGCATGCCTGCACGAATGCGGCCACGCCGCTTTTCATATCCTGCGCGCCCCTGGCATATATGAAGCCATCTCTTTCAATCGGTTCGAAAGGATCGCTTTGCCATCCCTCGCCCGGCGGTACCACATCCACGTGCCCGGCGAAACAGAGATGATCCCCTTCGCCGAACTTTTTATACAAAAAGAGATTTTTCACGCCATTTTTATCGAAATGCAAAGCGTGAAAGCCTTCCAAATATTCGGCTATGAACTCCAAACTTCCCGCATCATCCGGTGTGACGCTAGGAAAACTCAGTAATCTTTTAAATAATTCTATTACCTCCATTACCCTTCCTAAAGTTTTCTATCATACACAAGTAATCTTCTATATTTTCAAATCTATGATTGCCTCCATACTCTACTATGCGGCGTTGGTTTGCATACTTTTTGAGCGCCACTCGGTAATCCAGCACCTCATCACCTGTTTGCAAAAGAACCAGAAAGAGCCTCTTTCTTAGATTACTGGTATCGAAACGCAAAAGCTCTTGCAAATATTCAGCCTTCCACAAAAACTTCTCTTTATCGCAAAAGCGCTCCTGCTCGCCTATAAAAGGCTTGAGGGTCTCATATGGGTGGACCGATGGATTGATAAGTACGGCTTTGATGCAAAACTTTTGCGCCAAATAGGTGGCATAAAAGCCCCCAAGTGATGAGCCAACGAGCAGATCGATATCTTTTTCTTCAATCGTTTTTTCCAAAAAGTTCATCGCTTTTGCGGGAGAATATGGCAAATCTGGGGCGTAAACATCACCAAAATAGCGCCGTAAAACCTCACTTTTATTACCCCTTCCGCAGCTTTTGAACCCATGAATATATAAAATCATGGTTGCTCATAAAAAAAGTATTCTGTAGAATAGTCGCTAAATTCAAAATAGATCTTTTTGCGTTTCTCCTCTTTTTGTAACACTCCATCAAGATTGGCATCTAAATACCCACGTGCATATCGATAAGGTCTTGGTCTATTATCATCTGTACCATATGCAGTAGATATTTTATCGATGCCCATAACACGTTTCATAATTTTTCCACCACTATAAATCTCCAAAATACCATTGGTTCCCGTCCAGTTGACAATCGCTCTTCCTAGCTTGTTTTGCGTCTCTTGCGTACAGCCAGCCAAAAAAAATGCTACAATTGAAAAGATAAAAAGCTTTTTCATCGTACTCCTTTTTTAGCAAATTATAGCACAAAGGAAGCGTATGAGTGGTTGGACTTGCTCACATCAAATAGGGGAATTTTGCGACCTGCTCAAAAAACCTTGTGATCCGGGAGATAGAGGATGCGTGCTCTATGGCAAAGCGCTCTTTAGCAACCCAAATACTCCATCAAACGAAGCTCTCAAACGCAGGGAAGAGATAGCCAAAAAGCGCAAAGAGAAAGGATATGAATGAGCTTAGCGTACAAACTTCCCTACACATACGAAGATTACAAACATTGGCAAGGAGATTGGGAACTCATCAATGGCGAAGCAATCGTTATGACACCGAGTCCAATAGACCCCCATCAAACTTTTTTAATTACCATAGGAACAGATATTAAAACATCACTTGATAAGTGCAAGAAACCTTGCTATATCTATGCAGAACTTGATTACATCATCAATGAGTTCAATGTCTTTCGCCCTGATATTGCAATCACATGCCAAAAGGTGGTAGATTTTATCAGAACTCCCCCAAAAATGGTGATTGAGATCCTCTCACCCTCCACTGCTCTCAAAGATACTACCATCAAATTCCAAACCTACCAAAAAGAGGGAGTAGAGCTCTATATGATGGTAGACTATAGTCTCAGGCAAGTGAAGCTCTTTAAACTCATCAACTTTGCGTATAAAAAAATTGAAGATAAAGATAGAGGCTTAATGGAGATTGAAGTTAACGAATGTAAAATTACACTCCATATTGATACGTGGTGGGATTTACTTTGAAAGGAGCAGCATTGAAAAAGATAACATTACTACTACTTGCAACCTTTGCTTTTGCAAAATTTGCGCCTAACAGCGCTTGCAAAGAGTGTCATCCACTCATTTACAAAGAATATCAAACCAGCCAGCATGCAAAAGCTACCATATTTAAAGATCCAATCCACAAAGCCGTGTGGCAAAAAAATCCAGCTAGCAAAAAGGGATCCTACAAATGCGCCAAATGCCACACTCCAGCAGCCAACAATCTCAAAGAGCTCATAGCCCCAAATGGCATCGGACCGGATGCGAACAATTCCACTCAGATGGATGCGGTTGCTTGCGCATACTGCCACCGTATCAAAGCCATTAAAGAGGGCAATATTATAAACCACAATATCATCAGCCAAACACCAAAAAAATATTTTGGCACCCTAAAAGATCACATCAAATCGCCATTTCACCAAATCGATACATCCAACAAAAATTTTCTCCAAGGCAACGTCTGCATGGGCTGCCATAGCCACAAAAAGAACAAATTTGGCCTCAACGTCTGCAGCACCAACGAAAACAAAGAGATCGAAAACAACAACTGCGTCGCTTGCCACATGCCAAAGGTAGAGGGCAGCGTCTCAACACTCAAACAACGAAAAACCCACGCATTTCATGGCTTTGCAGGAGCACACGTCCATAATGAGAAGCTGGCAAAATTTGTAGAAATCTCTTTCATCCCACATCTAAAAGGCTTTAGCATAGCCCTCAATTCCAAAGCCCCACACGCTCTATTATTGCATCCTGCAAGAGTGGCTTTCGTAAAAGTGAGAGTCTTGCGTAGTGGCAAAGAGGTATGGAAGAAAAAAGAGATATTGGTAAGAGTCTTGGGCAAAGATGGCAAACCTACACCTCCTTGGCTAGCGCAAGAGATCGTCAAAGATACGATGCTCAAAGCCAATGAAAAGAGAGTATTTGATTATGACTTCAAGCTTAAAAAAGGTGATACAATAGAAGTAGCGCTTGGTTACCTGCTTGTTAAACCAAAGCTTGCCAAAAAGCTTGGCATCGATCCAAAACACAACAAACCATACATCCTCAAAAAAGCCAGCTTCACATACTAAGCCTTTTGGCTTAGTTTTCGAAGAAAAGATTGTAGATTTTTGCTATGCGATCTTTCAACATAGCCAAACTCACATTGCGCCCTTCTCTTGCAAACTCCTTGCCTTCAAAAAAGATGAGTATCGCTGGGGCGCTAAATATCTGAAACGCCCCGCTAAGCTCTGGCACATCGGCGATATTGGCGCTAAGCCTCTCAATTTTTGGAAACTCCTTTGCAAAGAAGCTATCGACTTTTGGCCTCAGTGCATCGCATACATTGCAGTTTGGCGCGCTCACATAGAGCAATGCCGCGTCACTACTCTCGATTGCCTTACTGATCTCTTCCAAACTCTTCAGCTCCCTCATTCCAACTCCTTACTTTTCCCTCTTTTTGCATATATTCAATAAGCTTTGCATAGACTTCATTGTGGCTTAGTGTCTGGCTATCGCCTATACAGATGAGCTTGCGCTTTGCGCGCGTCAATGCCACGTTGAGGCGTCTGAGATCTTGTAAAAAGCCAATCTCTCCTTTGTCGTTGGATCGCACAAAGCTAATAATGATAATCTCCTTTTCTCTTCCTTGAAAGCCATCGACACTTTTGATCTCAAACACCCTCTCCTCACTATCTAAAAGCCTCTTTAATAGTTTCACCTGCGCTGCATATGGCGTAATAATACCAATATCCTCTATTTTTGCTCCCATGTCCAAAAGCTCCTCTACCAAAGCCTGAACGATTTTTGCTTCTTTTTCGTTCTCATAGCTCGTGCTTCTATCTGGCAATCTCTCGTAAGCCTCCATTCCCTGAGTATCTACAAAAACTATAGGCGTCTCATCCAAAATGTCTTGAAATCTATTAGGCTTTTGCAATTCCAAATCCGCGATTGTATGATTTTTGACGCTTTCGTCTGCAATAAGCTTGCCATCATAAAACATCTCATTGGAAAAGCCCATAATTTTTTGATTCATTCTATATTGGATGCGCAGCATCTGGGAGAGTTTGGGGTATGTATTTATAAGATCCTCAAAAAGCGATTTTTTCAACTCTTTCGTATCGCTTACAACGGTTGGAGGCAGCTGCTTGTGATCACCGGCTATCACGAAACGCTTGGCGTGCATAATGGGTATGAGCGTGGAGGGGATAACCTGCTGGCTTCCTTCATCAATTACTACCACATCGAACTCATGAGATTTGAGCACCTCGCTCATTATCATCCCGTTTGTTGAGAGCACCACATCTGCACTCTCTATAATCTTTCTATAAGCATCCTCCTCTTGGCTTTTTAGAGATTTTACCAGTGCGTCCACTTTTTTGTCATACTTGATCCACTTCGCCATAGACTGCATGGTAGCCACACTCACCCCGCGCATGCTTTTTCCTCTGGCTGCTAGCGTAGTGATGCGATCATGGCTCATGCCTCTAGCTCTTGCTTGGGTTGGTTTAGAGTATTTATCCCTCTCTTTTACAAGCAAGCCAACCTCTTCCCAGCCTTTCTTGATAGCCTCTGCCTCTAGACTTTTGGCATATTTGGCATGGATGCTAAATTCCTCCAATTCATACAAAATCCTGGCCGGATGGCCGATGCGAACGAGGCTTAGATCGTGCTTGGCAAGGCGCTGGAGCATATTGTCCACTGCAGTATTGGAATCTGCTGTAGCCAAGACTTTATTGCCTCGTTTGACTTCCTGCAAAATAAGCTCAATGAGCGTAGAGGTTTTGCCAGTGCCTGGAGGTCCATGAATCAAAAAGGCTTCACTGCTAAGGGCTAAAGAGAGTGCCTCTTTTTGGCTGGGATTGAGTTTCGTAACGGCGGTGAAATCTTGTGCTTTTGCCTCTTTTGGCTCCCAAATGCCAAGAGCAATATTGCGAAGACGCCTTTTATGACCTGTAGCGTGGCGCAGGAGTTGCAGGTTTTCCTCCATTCTTTTAAATGTTACATCGTTGACATAGAGATCGACTCTAATGCCATGGCTATAGACCCATTTGGGCGGGCGCTCCTCAAATGCTACCGTGATAAAATTTTTTCTAACTTCACTGACAGTACCAACCAGATCGCTCTTAAGAGGCTCTCCTTGGGAGATGAGCACGATATCACCCGACGTTATATCCGTATCGATGATGCGACTGCGTCCAAATTTGACAAAGTGGAGATTGAGCCTGGACGACTCTTTGGTACCTTTGAGATCCAAAATGGCTCTACCGTATATTTCTCGCTCTATACCGCTAATAGCTTTTATCTCGCCAATGGTTGCGGCAATCTCGGCACGCCGCTCCTCATCTATCAAATAGCTAAATCTACTTACAAACTCATCGATAGCAATGATTTCCGCTTCCTCTTCGCGCGATGGAAAGAGGGATTTGTCGATTTTGGTTTTGACGCGCTTTTTGAGACAAACAAGGGTCTTACCGTTGGCGTGGTATGTTTTTTTGACGTCTGAGAGTTTTATTTTGAGGCGTCGAAGCGCCTTTTGCAGTTCGATTCCTTCAACAACTTTTGGTACAATGAAACAGGCCAAAGCCACCCTTTATTTTTTAGCTAATTTTATCACAAAGGTTACAAATGCAAAAAAATATTTTTGTCATGGCATTGGAGGATTTTCTTACAAAAAAGTTTTTGGCTATCACTTTTGGACCATTTATCATCACTTTTATACTTTTTGGCATGCTTTTATATGGCTCAGCCTCGCATGTCTTGGATATGCTTGCCACTCTTGCACAAAACCCTGAGGCTTTAAGCAATCCAGAGATCGCGGAGTTTGCCAAAGAGCACAACTGGCTAGCAGCTATTGCATCAAGCACCGTTTTTCACTACATTGCAGGAGCGCTGCTAGCAGTTCTAGGCACACTTTTGGCAGTCCTGCTCTCTACCGCCATGGCGACAATGGTAATGGGTTTTTTCATCCCAATGGTCGTCAAAGAGATTCACAAACGCCACTACCCTCACATCAAGCTTGAAGGAGGCATAGGCATTGGCGAATACATTTGGCTTATGATCAAGACGCTTTTAAAATCGATAGGCGTTTTTGTTCTTACAATCTTCGTTTATTTCATCCCCCTGCTCAACGCAATTGCCATCAATATTCCATTCTACTACCTTTTTCACTCTCTGTACGTTTTAGATGTTGGGGGTGAGATTTTCAAAAAGAAAGAGTTGGAAACGGTACTTAAAAAGCATCGCCTAAAAATTATGTCAACGACATTTATTTTGTATCTCATTACATTGATACCCTTTGCAGGTATGCTCTTGCAGGTCTATTTCGTCTCTGTGTTGGCACATCTGTTTTTGCGGTTGAAAGCTCAGTAAGTCTTTTTGTCCAAAATCGCTTTGAATGTTTTAATAACTATTACAAAATCCATCCAGAGCGACCAGTTGTAAACGTACCAACGATCGATTGCAACTCTTTGCTTAAAACTTAAATCATTGCGCCCAAGCACTTGCCATAACCCCGTAATACCAGGTTTTACGGAGAGAATTATCTCTTTGTCCCCTTCGCATTCATCCAGTTCATGCTCCAGATAAGGCCTTGGTCCCACTAAACTCATTTCACCTTGCATGACATTGATAAGTTGCGGCAGTTCATCAAGGGAGAATCTGCGAAGAAACCTACCAAATTTCGTTACGCGAGGATCGTTGGGAAGTTTCTTGTAGGTTTGCCAATAAGTTAGAAATTTTGGGTTGTTTTGCAGATATTCTTGAAGGATTTTTTCGCTATCCAATCGCATTGTCATAAATTTAAGGATATAAAAGGGTTTTGCGTCTTTGCCAAGACGTTTTTGGCGATAAAAAAGCGGCAGTTCTGGCTCAAATATCTTTTTTGCCACTATGATCGCTCCCATGATGGGAAGTGCCATGAGAAAAAAGACAAATGCACTCCCCCGATCCACCATGTTTTTAAGAAAAATATTTTTCTTGCTTTGCAATCGATTGGTAAGCAACACGAGGTTTGCACTGTTGTTGAAATACTCAAATATTCGCGACTGGGCAAGATTGAAATCCTCGATAATGGGAATGAAGTAGATTTCATGGTGATTGTGGATCTCTTGGCGCAATCGCCTTTGTAGCTCTGGCAACGAGAAGGCTTTGGAGTCTATAAAAAGCGTATCGCTACCATTTTCTGCTTGAACATAGCCTACATAATAGTTATTAAAAATATTTTTTTGTAACCGCTCGTCACTTCCTAAAAGCTTCGCCTCTTTTCTCCACGATCCCAACCAAAAGAGCAATCTTTTCAATAGCCTCTTTTGCAAAGGGATCACGATGCCCATCACTACAAAGCTAACGATCACTACATACCGGGAAAAGTCATCTATACTCTTCGTAATAGCCAGATAACTTAGCACCAATAAAACAGATAAAAAAAGTGCGTGTACTATCACCTTAAGCTCTTGCCAAAAATCGAATCTATAGCGATAAATCCCCTCATAAATAAAGATGAGAAGCGGCAAATAGAATGGCAAAAAAGTAATGTAATGGCTCAAAGGGATGTCGTTGGTGCCTAAAAAGAACTCTCTACTTTTATACGCTACAAAAATCGCAAAAACGATACTGATAATATCTGCCATAAAAAGCAGTAAGGCGTTGATATATTTATATAGTCTCATCTACCACTTTTTTCAACTTTTCTCGAAAATTTTCTCTGCTAAATTGTAGCGCAACCTCCATTAGCTTATGGTAATCAAATTTTCGCTCTTCGAATCTCTTCACTGCCTCGATTATCGCACTCTTATCTTGCGAAAAAAACTTCACCCCACACGCATCACACACAATATCACTCGCTCCACACTCTCCATAGGCTATTATAGGCGTGCCAGCAGCTAGGGCTTCAGCCATAACGATGCCAAAATCTTCCAGTGCCGCATAGACGAAGGCTTTGGCCCTTTGCATGTAGCTCTTTACCACATCATCGGGCTGATACCCTAAAATAGCGATGTTACTTTTTGCAATCCTTTTAATACTCTCCATTTCCTCGCCATCGCCAATAACTACCAACCTTTTTTGCGGCATTTGGTTGAAGGCTTCTACAATGAGTCTCGTCTTTTTATATGGCACAAGCCTTGAGAGCGTGAGGTAGAAATCCTCCTTTTCCACTCTTTCGGGCCTAAAGCGTAGTACATCTACTGGGGGATGAATGAGATGGCTCTTTTTACCATAGATTCTCTCAATCCTTTTTGCCACACAGCGCGAATTTGCGATAAATACATCTACATTGCCACTTTTTCTATCCCAATGGCGAATATAGGCTAGCGCAAGCTTTACGATCTGCTTTTTAAGTGGGGGAAGATTTTTTGTGTACTCTTCATACAAATCCCAAGCATAGCGGATGGGCGTATGGCAATAGCAAATATGTTTTTGGTTTTTATGAGCTTTTACCCCTTTTGCGAAAGCCCAAGAAGAGCTAATGATAAGTTCATACCCACTTAGATCAAGACTCTCAATAGCTTTTGGGAAAA
>WGBC01000095.1 GCA_015494535.1 Nitratiruptor sp.
AATAGAGTAATAATTTTCTCATTTTTTATCCTTGGCTTTTTATAAATTGTAGTCCAGGGAAGCTTATAGTTTGATAAAGAAGCTAAAAATATGAAGAAGCCCCAACCTTAAAGGTTGGGATAAGCTTACAGACGAGATTCGTATCGTCTGAGCATGTAGAGTCGTTTGAGCATTTTCTTGCGTGCCGCAATCTTCTCTTTTTTTCGTCTTTCAGTTGGCTTTTCGTAGAATCTTCTAGCTCTAGCCTCTGTGACGATGAGGTTACGATCTACCTGCTTTTTGAAGAGGCGGTACGCTTCCTCAAACGACTGATCAGGTCTTACGAGGATGCCAGGCATACTGACATCACCCCCTTTCAGATTTAAATTGGCTGCTATTATAGCATAAAATTGCGATCCAATTCTACCAACAAACTATCTTTAAAGGAAAAAAATTATTAATAAAAATTTAATGTTTCATTTGTTACAATTACGCAAAATTCAAAGGAGGAGAAGATGCTAAAAGTTCAAACAATCGCTTTGGCTGCATCGCTTGTGAGCATGAGCGCAGTTGCAAGCGACGCATTGATGCAAAAGGCCAAACAAGCAGGTCTCAAGCCAATTCCACAAGAGGTGAGCAAGCTTTTTAAACTTATCGATAATCCTAAAAACCCTATCACGAAGCAAAAAGTTGAGCTTGGCAAAAAGCTCTATTTCGATCCAAGGCTTTCAAAAAGCGGGCTTATTAGCTGTAACACTTGCCACAACTTGGCAATCGGCGGAGATGACAACGTGCCGGTAGCTACTGGGCACAAATGGGCGCACAATCCGCATCACCTCAACTCTCCAACTGTTTATAACGCAGTCTTTAATTCTCGCCAATTTTGGGATGGAAGAAGCCCAGACTTAGAAGATCAAGCTACGGGCCCAATCCAAGCGCCAGTAGAGATGGCAATGGACAAAGAAAAGGCTGTAGAGGTAGTTAAATCAATTCCAGAATACAAAGAGGCTTTTGCAAAAGCCTATCCTGGCGAAGAGATTACAATTAAAACAATCGGAAAAGCGATCGGCGCATTTGAGAGAACGCTCGTGACTCCTAGCCGCTATGATGCATACCTCAATGGCGATAGTACTGCATTGAGCAAAGCCGAAAAAGAGGGACTCAAAACATTCATAGAAGTAGGGTGTGCAAGCTGCCACAATGGCGTGGGGCTAGGTGGAACAATGGCGCCATTTCCTGCGATTGGCAAATATAAGTATGCCAATATCGGCGATTTCAAAGGGAACAAAAACGGCATGGTAAAAGTGCCAACTTTGCGCAACATTCTTGAGACTGCACCATATTTTCACAACGGTGCTACTTATGATATAAAAGAGGCGATTGCTATCATGGGCGAGACGCAGCTTGGCAAGAAGCTTAGCAAAAAGCAGATCGAATCTATTGCTACATTCTTCAAAGCACTCACCGGCAAAAAGCCATATATCCGCTATCCGATGTTGCCAACAGAGACTGCAGCTACGCCAAAGCCAAATCTCAACTAACTCTTGGGGGGCTTTGCCCCTATCTGCTATAATAAAGCCAAAAAGGCTAAAAATGGAGTATCGCTACATCGGCCGATCCGGCCTTCGTGTCACTTCCATCTGTCTTGGTACCATGACCTTTGGCTCCACGACGCCAAAAGAGGAAGCTTTCAAAATCCTTGACAAAGCTTACGACTTTGGCATTAACTTCTACGATACCGCAGAGCTCTATCCCGTGCCGCCCGATAGCAAATGGGCTGGACGCACCGAAGAGATTGTGGGAGAGTGGCTTAAATCCAAGCCAAGAGATGCCATCATTCTTGCTACCAAAGTGGCAGGGGCTGCGAGTGGCTGGTTTGTACCTCCCATTCGCCATGGACTCACTGCCATGGATAGGTTTCACATCAAAAGGGCGGTAGAGGGATCGCTCAAGAGGCTTGGGACCGACTATATCGATCTCTATCAGATGCATTGGCCAGATACCGTAGTGCCGATTGAAGAGACGATGAGGGCGTTTGATGAGCTGGTAAGAGAGGGAAAAGTACGCTATATCGGCACATCTAATGACACCGCTTATGGCCTGACAAAGGCAAATATGGTGGCCAAATACGAAGGGCTTGCGCGCTTTGAGTCGATCCAAAATAACTTTAGCATCCTCAACCCCAGATTTTTTGATGAATTGGAGCATGTGTGCAGGCGGGAGCAGGTGAGTCTGCTGCCATACTCACCTATAGCAGGAGGAATTCTTAGCGGCAAATACAACCAAAAATTTATCCCAGAAGATGCAAGATTCTCTCTCTATCTCAAGCATCCTCTCAAGCGTGTGCGTGAGCATGCAAAGCGCTTTTTCAACGACAAAACCCTTGCCATGACGGCGGAGTTTTTAGAAATTGCCAAAGAGTATGATGTACATCCAGTTACCTTAGCAGTTGCATACAGCAAGCATTTCGATTTTGTGGCCTCTACCATCATCGGGGCTAGGAAGCTGGAACAATTGGACGCCTCGTTAGCCGCTATGGATCTGAAACTTGATCGTGCTATACTTAAGAAAATAACAGCTTTGCAGCAGAAATATTGCTACCCGATGGGATAAAAGATGAAAAAAATGCTCCTTCTTTTGATAGCTGTTTGGCTTATGGCAGATGAAGTGGTGCTCTATAGGGATTTTGCGTTTGTAAGGGAGTCTCGCCAGATACGAGATCATATCATCTCACCTCTTCCAAAGACCATAGTTGCGCAAAGCCTCTACATCCAAAATCTCAAAGGCCATTATCGCTTCATTCCTGGTGGCTTCGATCAGGCCAAATTTTTGCAAACTCTGTTGCATAAAGAGGTGGAGTTCGAATATGACAAAAAGCTTAAAAAAGGCAAAGTTATTAGCGTCGATCCTCTCATCATCCAAGGTGATAGGGTATATTTTGATCTATCCTTTACCAATTTTCGCATACCAAAACTTACTATCCAAACCTCACCAAGCCTCTATCTGCAAGACCCATCCAGCGGCGAAACGACGTTGATGTATCTAATGAATGGCATCAGCTATCAAGTGACATATAGTGCAAAGTTAGCAAAAGAGCTGAAACTTCGCGGATACATCCAGATTCAAGATGGAAGCAACTATAAGTTTCGAAGCGTGAAGCTTGGTTTCGTAGCGGGAGATGTGAGAAGGGCGTATACGCCCTATGGCTATCGCACCAAAACCATGTCCGTAGCCGCAGCGCCTATGGCAGAGGCGAAGCCCGTACAAGGGCTTTACAAATATGAGATTCCCGGTACTTGGGATTTGCAAAATGGAGCGTTCATCCCGTTTGTGCAAATGAGTGTCCCCTATATTATCCGCTATAGGGCAGATTTTTACGATCTTGGATATAACACCTCCACTATGAAACGAAAATTTCGCCAGATTCTGCTTTTCACTCCTCCAAAGCCATTACCACGAGGAGAGATAAATATCTACAAAGCCAATACGTTTCTCTCTACGCTCACCATTCCAAATAGTGCGCCAAACTCCCAGGTACGCTTGGGGCTTTCGTATGATTTCGATTTAGAGGCGAAGCGCATTACGAAAGAGTATAAAAGTAGCAAAAAGCTCTTTTTTTCCAAAGAGCGCTACGTGATAAAAAATCCAAAAAATCGCCAAGTGCAAGTGCGAATCTATGAGCATCTTCCTTGGCCTAACATGCAGATACAAACTAGCCAGAAATACCATAAAGCCGACGCTTCTACCATCTATTTTACCGTAGAAATTCCGCCAAAAGTGAGCGTCGCTTTTGATGTGAGTTACCACTACCGCAAAAAATGACGAAAAAACTCAAAAATCTATTGACTTTTTTCGTCAAACTGCATATAATTCCTCATAATGATTCTTATAAACCCATATTATAGGTTGTAGATGAACTATATATTTTTACGATCAAAAAGCGATCGGTACTCTCTTGCTACGCAGGAGAAAAACATCAAAGACTATATGCATGCCAATGGATTTAGGATTGAAGAGGTTGAGATTGAGGTATCTGCACTCTCAAAACACCTTGAAGATAGAGAGGAATTTAGGGAGTTTATCCACTCTTTGCAAGAGGGTGATAGACTCTTCATCTATGATCTCAGGGCGTTGTCTTGGCGTATAGGGGAGCTTATACAGATATTAAACTGTATTTTTAATCGTAAAATTGAGCTGATCGTAACGAAATATGGACTAAAAATTACCAAAGACACCCCTTCGCACATAACAATCGCGCTTCTTAATCAGCAGCGTGAAGCAAACAAATCAAATAAGCCTCATACGGGCAGGCCAAAGGGCAGTATTTCAAAATCAAAATATGACAAATATAGAGAAACAATCATCCAGATGATAAAGGAGGGCAAAAGTGTAACGGAAATTGCTAAAAAGCTCAACGTTAGCAGAAGTTCCATCAGAGACTACATCGTCTCGCGCGAACTTAAAGAGATAGCGTCAGGAAGCTCGAAAGTGAACATTTTAGAGCTGCCAAAAACCGAATGCAAAATCAACAATAAAGGATAATTATGGCTACAGCTACTACTACAAAAGTCAACAAAGCCAAAGAGTATCTAAAAAACTGGATACCCTATCGGTATAAGAGGTATATAGTATTTGCGATAGTGACGGTGGTCTCACTGGTGCTGCCTTGGATCAAGATAAACGGCAATCATTTCTTCTTGCTTAATTTCGATCATAAGCAGCTGCACCTCTTTTTCGTGCGTTTTGATATGCAAGAGCTCTATTTGATGCCATTTTTGCTATGGATTCTGTTTTTTGGGATCTTTTTTATTACCACGCTAGGTGGTCGGGTATGGTGTGGATGGTCTTGTCCGCAGACTATCTTTCGTGTGATTTATAGGGATTTGATCGAGACAAAACTGTTGCATCTTCGCAAACGCATAAGCAACAAGCAGATCGAACCGGATATGAGCAAGCCTGAAAACAAGGTTAAAAAGCTCATAGCTATTCTTATCTGGTCGGTTCTAGCGTTCATTGCTGCGGCAGATTTCATTTGGTATTTCGTGCCGCCTGAGGATTTCTTCCAATATATTCAAGATCCAGCAAATCACCCGATTTTAATGGGATTTTGGATAGGTACTGCGCTTTTCTTGATAGCGGACGTAGTCTTTATCAAAGAGAATTTCTGTATCTACATCTGCCCCTACGCTAGGGTGCAATCAGTGCTCTATGATGAAGATACGTTCCAAACTGTATATGACTACAAAAGAGGCGGACGCATCTATGATGAGCATGGTAACCTCATAGTCCACAACAAAAAGGAGCTCAAGGCACAAAGGGAGGATGCAGAGTGTACGCTGTGCGAATCGTGCGTGAAAGTGTGTCCGACGCACATCGATATCCGTAAGGGGATGCAGCTCGAGTGTATCAACTGTCTTGAGTGTGCTGATGCCTGTACGAAAGTGATGGGTGCTCTTGGCAAAGAGAGTTTAGTTAGATGGACTAGCTACCATGCACTTGAGACCGGCGAGAAAACGAGAGTCTTTAGGTTCAGGATCATTGCCTATATCGTAATGCTTACAATCGCATTCGTAGCTCTCTTTTACATGGGAAGCAAAAAAGAGCATATGTTGCTCAACATCAACAGAACGAGCCAGCTTTACAAAATCGAGCCAGATGGCAGAGTGAAGAATACTTATGTATTCTTGTTTCAAAATACGGAGAACAAAAAACATAAATACTATTTTGAAGTGATGAACAACAAGGATATCAAGATTGCTCGCCCAAGAAAGCCGTTTGACGTGATTCCTGGCAAAAAGGTCAAAAAGGTAGTCGTGCTCTATACAGATAAAGTATTGGCGAAAAACACACAAAAAGATGTGCCGATTCCAATCAAGATCAAAGCCTATGCAGTAGATGATCCGAAAAAGATCGTGGTATATAGAGATACTATCTTTGTATTCCCGCGATGGGATATCTACCAAAAAAACGTGAAAAAGTAAGAGCCATGAAAGTAGCGATACCTGTAAAGTTTGATCGCACAGATTCGCCCATTTCGCCCCTTTTTGGGCATGCGAAATGGTTTGCCTTTTGGGATGGTGAGAAGATTGCAATCGAGAAGAACCCCTTTGATGGGGGTATGGATGTGGTGCGATGGCTGCTACAAGGGGGAGTGGATAGCGTCATTACGCAGCATATCGGTTATAAGCCGTTTTTAGCTATGAAAGAAGCTGGCGTTAAGCTCTATCATCCAGACGATGGTAGGGTGCTGGTGAGTGATGCAATTGAGGCGTTCAAAGAGGGGAAACTTTTAACAATTGATGAAAGTAATATAGAAAATTTTACGAGGCACAAGTGATGAGGAAAGAGGGATTTAATGAATATGGCGAGCCAACTATTGAGGAGTTGGACGATTTTAAAGGCACTGCTTCAAAAGAGAAAAAGCGAGCCATCATGTGGGTGATAATCACCGGGCTGGTACTGGGAGTTTTCTATGCGCTGGCCAAAAACTACTTCAAAGATGTAGGCGAGCCAGAGATCAACGTCCCGCAAGAGCAGAGAATTTTACACTATTAGGAGTGGCAGATGAAAAAGGTAGTGGTTTTAGGCGGCGGGTTTGCAGGGGTTGAGGCTGCCATATTTTTGCGCAAAGAAGGATTTGAAGTAGATCTCATTAGTCCTAGGCCATATATGTATATCTATCCCACTTCCATCTGGGTGCCGGTATATGAGGCGGAGTTCGCCGATGTCTGCCTGCCCTTGGAGGATCTGGAGAAGGTGCACGGCTTCAAATGGATAGAGGATGAGATAGTCGAGATAAAAGCTGGCGATAAAAAGGCGATAGGCAAAAAGGGCGAGTATACGGGCGATTATCTGGTCATAGCCATGGGTGCCGGCAAAGTCAAGCATGAAGGCAGTGAAAACTACCTCTCTATTTGCGGCGATCCCGAAGATGCCATCAAGATGCGCGATCGTATCGACGAATTGGTGGCTGCCAAGCGTGGAGGCAAGATTGCCATGGGATTTGGCGGCAATCCAAAAGATAGCAGCGCCGTACGGGGTGGCCCCGCTTTTGAGATGATGTTCAATCTCCACAACTATCTCAAGAAAAAGGGACTAAGAGATCGCTTCGAGCTCACTTTTTTTGCCACCATGGCGGAGCCCGGCAAGCGCTTGGGACCGCAGGCACTGAAGATGATGGACATTTTTTTCAATAAACTCAACATCAAAAAGCACTTTGGCAAGAAAATCAAGCGCTTTGAGCCAAAGGGTATCGTTTTTGAAGATGATAGCTTTTTGGAGAGCGATTTTACGATGTTTATTCCAGCAAACGCCGGGCATCCCGTTTTTGCCAAAAGCGATTTACCCCTCAGCGAGGCTGGATTTGTGCTTGTAGACGAATATTGCGAAGTGCGAGATAAACCTGGCGTCTACGCCATTGGAGACAGCGCCTACATAGAGGGGCCGCAGTGGAGAGCAAAACAGGGACACATTGCAGAGGTGATGGCAAGAAATACCGCCAACAACATCGCCATCGATGCCGGTAAAAAAGTGGGCAAGAAAGAGTCCTACATCCACCACCTCAACATCATCTGCGTCATGGATAGCGGTGATGGGGCGGCATTTGTGTATCGTGACGATAAACGAGGCTTCATGCTGCCTATGCCGATTGTAGGCCACTGGCTCAAGAAGGGCTGGGGCTGGTACTGCCGTAACTCTAAACTCGAAAAAATCCCGCGCCTGCCTGGGCTTTAAGATAGCCACATTTCGGGGGATTGCCCCGAACATAACATCAAGGTAAATGAAAATGAAAATCAGAGCTATTATCGATATGTACATTGAGGGCTTTCGCAATATGGGAAAGCTCGGCAAGAAGCTCTGGGCTATTATCATTATCAAATTTATCGTGCTCTTTGTGGTGATCAAGATGCTCTTTTTCCCTGATATCTTGCATGAACAATTCCATAGCGACAAAGAGCGAGCAGATTACGTGCTGAAAAACTTAACAGAAGGGGGACAATGAATATCGACATGAGTCTGGTGGACTGGAGTAGGGCGCAGTTTGCGCTGACCGCCATCTACCACTTTCTCTTCGTGCCTTTGACGCTTGGGCTGAGCTTCATCGTGGCAATCATGGAGACTATCTATGTCGCCACGGGGGATGATAAGTGGAAAGAGGTGACGCTCTTTTGGATGAAGCTCTTTGGTATTAACTTCGCCATTGGGCTTGCCACAGGGATTATCATGGAGTTTGAGTTTGGAACCAACTGGGCCAACTACAGCTGGTTTGTAGGAGATATCTTTGGAGCCCCGTTGGCAATAGAAGGAATCATGGCCTTTTTCTTGGAGTCCACCTTTTTTGCCGTGATGTTTTTTGGCTGGAAAAGGGTGAGCAAGAAGTTCCATCTCCTCTCTACCTGGCTCGTAGCCATCGGCTCGAATCTCTCGGCTCTTTGGATCCTCGTGGCCAATGGCTGGATGCAGCATCCAGTGGGTATGGAGTTCAATCCCAAGACCGCTAGAAGCGAGATGATAAACTTCTGGGACGTGATCTTCAATCCCAATGCAGTGAATAAGTTTTTACACACCATCAGCGCCGGCTACATCACCTCGGCTATTTTCGTAGTGGCTATCAGCAGCTATTTTTTACTCAAAAGCGATAAGCTACGCGATTTTGCCAAACGCTCCATCCTCGTAGCGGCGAGCTTCGGTCTCATCACCAGCGGCTACAACATCCTCACGGGTGATAGTTCCGCCTACACCATAGTGCATAACCAGCCTGTGAAGCTGGCGGCCATGGAAGGGCTTTATAAAGGCAAGCAGGGAGCCGAGATCGTGGCTTTTGGTATCCTTAATCCCGAAAAAGAGGTGGGGGATATCAATGAGGATTTTTTGGTTGCACTCAGTATCCCAAAAGCCCTCTCGATACTTGGCTATCACAAACTCGATGCCTATATCCCGGGACTCGATGACTTGGTTTTTGGCAATGAAAAGTATGGCATCGAGAGTGCGGCAAGCAAGATAGAAAAAGGTAAAAAGGCCGTTGCGGCTCTAAGAGCCTTTAAAGAAGCCAAAAAGGCAAACGACATGCCAAAAGCCAAAGCCGCTTTGGAAGAGTTTCGCAAATATGAAAAATATATGGGCTATGGCTATCTAAACGATCCTAAAGAGATCGTACCAAACGTGCCTATCACTTTTTATAGTTTTCACTTGATGGTAGGGCTTGGAATCTGGTTCTTTGTATTGATGATGGTGATGCTCTACAAAGCGATGACGGGGACACTCGCTCGAAGCAAAACCTGGCTTAAATTAGCTTTTTATTCACTGCCTCTTGGCTTTTTGGCCAACGAGTTTGGCTGGATCGTAGCAGAAGTGGGGCGTCAGCCATGGGCGGTGCAGGATCTCTTGCCCGTAAAGATTGCTACAACTCATATCAGCACCACGTCGGTGATGATTACCTTCTTCATGTTCGCCTTTATCTTTACGCTCTTGCTCATAGCGGAGGTGCGCATCATGGCCACACAGATCAAGCTCAAAGCACAAGGAGGCCACAATGTTTGAAAAACTATCCACTCTCGCACTCCAAGAGTATTGGTGGTTTATCATATCGCTACTTGGCGGCCTCTTTTTGTTTCTCACTTTCGTCCAAGGCGGACAGAGCAAGATCTGGTCTTTGCGAAGCGAAGAGCAAAAGGATCTGCTCGTCAACGCCATCGGGCGCAAATGGGAGCTTACTTTCACTACCCTCGTGCTCTTTGGAGGTGCTCTCTTTGCGGCGTTCGCACTCTTTTATGCCGTGAGTTTCGGGGGTGCGTATGCATTGTGGATGGCGATCCTCTTTAGCTTCATCATTCAGGCCGTAGCCTACGAGTATCGCAAGAAACCGGGCAACTTCTTGGGTCAAAAAACCTACGAAGCCTTCTTGCTCATCAACGGTACCGTGGGGATTTTCTTGCTTGGCGTGGCTATTTCTACCTTTTTTACGGGAGCCGCCTTTAAGCTCGATGATATGAAGCATCTTACGTGGCTGGGAAGCGCCAGAGGCCTCGAAGCCTTGGCCGATCCTTTTAGCATTCTTTTTGGCGTGATGCTCATCTTCCTCGCACGCACCCTGGCCGATCTCTACTTCATCTTCATTATCGAAGACAAAGAGATTGTCGAAAAAATGCGCAAGGCACTGAGAGTCGATTTTGGCCTCTTTTTGGTGCTTTTTTTGATAGTGGCTACAATGCTGTTGACCAAAGACGGTGTGGGCTACGATGCCAAAGGCTTTTACATCGAGCATTATAAATACCTGCACAACTTCCTGGCCATGCCGGCAGTGTTAGTTGCTTTTTTGGCAGGTGTGGTGCTTTTGGTTACGGGTGTGGCGATCAGTTTTGCCAAAGTTTGTCGCAGATGTTTTTGGCTCGCCGCCGTGGGTGTGGTGCTAGTGGGGCTCTCACTCTTGCTCGTAGCCGGCTACGACCACACCGCCTACTATCCCAGCACTGTCGATTTGGCAAGCTCGCTGACGATTGAAAACAGTTCAGGCTCGCGCAATACCCTTGTCACCATGAGCTACGTTTCGCTGATGGTGCCTTTCGTGGTAGCCTACATCGCCTATGTTTGGCGCTTGATGGATCGCAAGCCGCTCGACGGGGATGAGGTGGAACACGACGTGATGAGTTATTGAAAAGTAAAAAAGAAGGAGGAATGCGATGAGCTACACGGAAGCGCTCTTTTGGTATGCTAGCTGGCCGGCGGTGATCTATGTCGCCTATAAGTTCGTTCGTCTGAATCTGGGGCACGCTCCAAAAGATAGCGTTTGAAGACTTTTATTCCATTATGATGACACACCTAAGCTTTGCAACTTTGGTAGCAGAGCCTTTATTGCAGTGGTGTTATAATACCTATAACAAAAGATAAAGGAGGCAGCGATGGCAAAGCTGACTGAATTCGAACAAAATGTAGCGGAACGCATCAAAGAGCAGATTGCGCTCAACAAAGAAAAACCGGAACTTGGCAACGTGGATCTGCAAAAAGCGATGGAACTTCTGAAAGAGGCAGGAGCGATACTACTTGACGTGCGCCCACCCGCCAAAGTGAGCGGCGAAAACGCAGAAGAAGCCGATATTCCAGATAGCTACTACACACCATACCCAGAGTTTACGGAGTATTTAGATATTTTGCCGGAAGATAAAACCACGCCAATTATCACTGCATGCCTTAAAGGGCTCTTTGCCAGTCGCGTCAAGGCATATTTAGAGATTTTGGGTTATGAAAATGTCTATGTCTTTACGGGCAACATAGAAGATTGGATAGCTGCTCACAAGGCACATACCGGTGAGCTATAAAAAGGGGCTTGTCTTAGCCCTTTTTTTGCTTTTTGCAGGATGCGGCGAAAAAATTTATGAAAAGAATTACCACAAGCCATCCCAACCAATTAGTTGCATAAGACTGCAAGCCAAAAATCCAATTACTTTCTTTACATTCTCCAAGATCTACCATTTTACCAGCGACAAAAATTGTCCTTTTACTCTTCATGCCAACTCACACTATGTCGCATCTTGCGCAGCTGCCAAAGCCAAAGCGTTAGGAAGCGATTTTGATGGGTATCTGCGCCTATCTCTTTATGAAAAAGATCGCTTGCTCTATCGTAACCAGATGGATTTCAAAGGCGCATTGCGCCAAGAGATAGCCAAAAAGCTATTTGATAGGATGCGCAAGGCTATAGGATTTTAAGCTTTTTCGTTATATAATTTTGGAAATAACGAAAAGGGGTGGTGTGGAAGCGGCGATCAAGCTTTTTTTGAATGAAGAGAATAGAGGCTTTTTGGGCAAAGGAAGGGTGGAGCTCTTGAAGCTTATTGACAAATATGGCTCCATTAGCCGCGCGGCAAAAGAGCTAGGCATGAGCTACAAAAGAGCGTGGGAGAGTATTAAAGCTATGAATGAGATTGCCAAAGAGCCTCTAATTCTCACGCAAACAGGCGGCAAGAGGGGTGGTGGCTCCAAGCTTACACTCTATGCCAAAGAGCTTATAGATCGTTATGAAAATATGGAAAGAACGCTAAAAAACGCCACTTCCCAGCAGCTTCCCAAGATTTCCGCCCGCAATAAGATTGAAGTTCTTATCAAAAAGATTAAAATAAAAAAGAGTGAAGTGGTAGTAACTGGTGAGTTTGAAGATAGCAAACTCAAAGCAATTATCACTCCTGAGGCCATGCAAGAGCTTGATTTGCAAAAGGGTGAGATGGCCTATTTTCTTTTTAAAGCGGGAGCTACTACAAAAGGCGATGAAAATTGCCTTAAAGGAAAACTTATAGAGCGCATTGATGATAAAAGAATCAAAGTTGCGGTAGGCACGCAAGTTATGTATATCAAAGATAGATTTAAAGTTAAAGGCTATGCTATACACTTTTGTATCGATCCTGAAGAGATCATGATCTTGAAGGTTTAGTATGAAAAAGTTTGTCATGATTTTTGTGTTTTCGATCTATTTAGCAGCGGATTCCGTTTTTGTGGCTGCTGCCGCCAATATGAGCTATGCTTTGGATGCGCTTAAGGAGGCTTTTAAGAAGCAGTATCCCAATATCGAAGTCAAAAGCACGATTGCAAGTAGCGGTAAGCTTGCTCTGCAAATTACCAGAGGCGCTCCTTATGATATATATCTCTCAGCTAATATGGAGTATCCTGCAAAACTTTATGAGCAAGGCTTTGCTCTCACAAGGCCGCTGGTGTATGCAAAGGGCAAGTTAGTCTTTTTTAGCAAGAGCGCTAAGCTAAAAGATATAGCCAAACTCTCTACCATCGCCATAGCCAATCCAAAAACAGCCCCCTATGGCAAGGCCGCTTTGGAGGTGCTGCAAAAGCTGCATATCCCAAATGTGGAAAAAAAGCTTCTCTATGGCGAATCGGTGGCTCAAGCCACCTCATATGCGCTGCATGGAGCCCAAGGAGCCTTCATCGCGGCATCTGCCCTTTATAGCAAAAATATGCGACGCTTAGCCAAATTCGCCCACCCTGTAGATCCCAAACTCTACACCCCCATTGAGCAGGGCGTGGTATTGCTAAAAAATAGCGAGGCTGCGAGGGCTTTTTTCGTCTTTTTGTTGAGCAAAGATGCAGCAAAAATTTTGGAGGAATATGGATATATTGTCGAGGATTGATTGGAGCCCCTTTTGGCTCTCGATCAAGCTAGCTTCCATCACCACGATACTGCTTTTTATCGTGGCTTTGCCGCTTGCTTGGAGGCTTTCACAAACTAGATGCGGATGCAAGCCTATTATTGAAGCGCTTGTGGCTATGCCTTTGGTGCTGCCGCCAAGCGTGCTGGGGTTCTATCTGCTCGTAGCCTTTGCACCAGAGTCTTTGCTTGGGGGATTTGTGAAAGAGCTTTTTGGCGTAGAGCTTGTCTTTAGCTTTCCTGGACTCGTGGTAGCAAGTATGATCTATTCGTTGCCATTCATGGTGCAGCCTCTGCAAAGCGGCTTTGAGGCAATCCCAAAAAACATCATAGAGGCAAGTTTTTTGGCTGGCAAAGGGTGGCTGCAAACGCTGATTTTCGTGATTTTGCCCAATATGAAAGCGTCTTTGCTCAGTGCTCTCATTATCAGCTTTGCCCATACGATTGGGGAGTTTGGAGTAGTTTTGATTGTGGGTGGTTCGATCCCGAATCAGACGAAAGTGGCAAGCATTGCGATATATGAGTATGTGGAGACGCTGGATTTTGCAAGTGCGCACATCTACAGTGCGATTATGGTGGCAATGAGCTTTGCGGTGTTGTTTACAGTTTACTATATCAATAGAAAAAATGCGAATAAAAATCTATAAAGAGCTGAGTCGCTTCAGCCTCGATGTGGCTTTGCAGATAGAAAAGGGGGAGTTTGTAGCCATTAGGGGCAAGAGCGGTAGTGGCAAAACTACATTGCTCAGAGCAATTGCCGGGCTTGAGAGGGCAAGGGGACTTATAGAGGTAGATGGTACAAAGTGGCTAGAAGATACCAAAGCGCTTCCTCCACAAAAAAGGGAAGTAGGATTTGTGTTTCAAGAGTATGCGCTCTTTCCCAATATGAGCGTATTGGAGAATCTGCTCTATGTGAAAAAAGATCTTGGTTTTGCCCTGCATCTGCTAAAACTCGTAGATCTTTTGGATCGAAAAGATAGCTACCCTCATCAGCTAAGCGGCGGTCAGCAGCAAAGAGTAGCCCTTGCAAGGGCGTATATGCGAAGACCCAGAGTGATGCTGCTAGATGAGCCCCTCTCCTCTCTCGATCCAGCCACAAGAAGCTATTTGCAAAGCAAAATCAAAGAGCTCCACCAAGAGTTTGGCACCACCACGCTTATGGTAAGCCATGATGTGGCGGAAATCTTTAGGCTTAGCGA
>WGBC01000096.1 GCA_015494535.1 Nitratiruptor sp.
GAATACTACGCTCGCATCGAAACAGAGCCAGCTTACCGCGTGGCGGCCGACTTCATCGCCGGCATGAGCGATCGCTACGCCATGAAGCTCTACCACGAACTCTATGGGATCGCGCTCTAACTTCGCATTTGCAAAAGCTTCTCGCGTAGCTCTTCCACACTCTCAACCGCATCTTCGTACCTTTGCCAGCCCCAATTGACTTTGATAAAGCCGATGCCGGCGTTTTTTGCGGCCTCCTCGTCCGTTTTGCCATCGCCTATGAGTATGATCTCGTCTCTTTTGCAGCCAAAAAAGGCGATTATCTTTTCGATCATATCGGGAGCCGGCTTGGGATGTTTTACCTCATCGCCGCATACGATAATATCGAAGTAGCGATCGATTTGTAGGTGTTTGAGGATAAGCATGGCGCTTTCACGGTATGCATTGGTGGCAAGGGCTAAGCCAAAGTAGGGGCGGATCTCTTCTAAAAGCTCTTTGATACCGGTAAAAAGCACCGTCTCTTTGTGGTGGTTGTTGGAGTAATATTCCCGAAACCATGCTACGTGCTTGGGTTGATACTCCTCTACGCCATAGAAAAATTTTGGTCTATGAATGGTGGTATCGTTGACGGCTTCAAGGATGATTCGCCTATCCATTGGCTCCAATCCAAGCTTTGATCGCACGTAATTGATGGAGTTTGCGATGATTGCCGAACTATCAATGAGCGTTCCATCCATATCGAAAATAAGATAGCGTATCATATTGCCCCTTTTGCAAAAAAATAATAAAATAAAAGGTAATATTAACGAAAGAGGAAATGAATGCAAAATATTCGCAATATTGCCGTTATCGCGCACGTGGATCACGGCAAGACGACACTAGTTGACGAGCTTTTGAAGCAATCTGGTACGATTGAAGCCCATAAAGAGCTGGCCGAGCGGGCTCTTGATAGTAACGATTTGGAGCGGGAAAGAGGCATTACGATTCTTTCTAAAAATACGGCCATTCGCTACAAAGATTTCAAGATTAACATCATCGATACTCCTGGCCACGCCGATTTTGGCGGAGAGGTTGAGCGTGTACTCAAGATGGTTGATGGGGTACTTTTATTAGTAGATGCCCAAGAGGGTGTCATGCCACAGACCAAGTTCGTGGTCAAGAAGGCTATCGCTTTAGGGCTCAAGCCCATAGTCGTAATCAACAAGATCGACAAGCCTGCAGCCGAGCCAGAAAGGGTGGTGGACGAGATTTTCGATCTCTTTGTGGCGATGGATGCGAGTGAAGAGCAACTTGATTTTCCGATTCTCTACGCAGCGGCGCGTGATGGGTACGCTAAATGGAGCTTGGAAGATGAGAACAAGGATATAATGCCGATTTTTGAGGCTATCATCGAGCATGTCCCACCACCAGCTGGGAGCAAAGACAATCCTACCCAAATCCAGGTCTTTACGCTTGATTACGATAATTACGTGGGTAGGATCGGGATTGCTAGGATTTTTAACGGGCAGGTAAAAAAGGGTGACGAGCTGCTGCTTGTCAAAGCTGATGGAGAGGAGCAAAAGGGGCGTATTAGCAAGCTCATAGGATTTTTGGGGCTTAATAGAATGGAGATTGATGAAGCGGAGGCAGGCGATATCGTGGCCATTGCCGGTTTTGAGAGTATTGATGTGGGTGATAGCTTGGTGGATCCCACCAATCCCATGCCACTTGATCCACTCCATATCGAAGAACCGACCCTTAGCGTCTATTTTAGCGTCAATGATTCACCTCTAGCTGGGCTTGAAGGTAAGCATGTCACATCCAACAAGCTTAAAGATAGGCTTTTGAAAGAGATGCAGACAAATATTGCCATGAGAGTTGAAGAGGTAGGAGAAGGGCGTTTCAAGGTAAGCGGCAGAGGAGAGCTGCAAATAACGATTTTGGCTGAAAATATGCGCCGCGAGGGGTATGAGTTTAGCCTCTCGCGTCCGGAAGTGATTATCAAAGAGGAAAACGGAGTGAAACTTGAGCCATTCGAGCTGCTAGTGATTGATGTGCCAGAGGATTTTAGTGGCACGGTGATTGACAAACTTGGACGCAGAAAGGCTGTGATGAGCTCGATGCTGCCAATGGATGAGGGGTATGTGAGGATCGAGTTTGAAATACCCGCTCGAGGACTCATTGGCTTTCGTAGCGAGTTTTTAACCGATACTAAAGGCGAAGGGGTGATGAACCACTCGTTTCTTGATTTTCGCCCATTCGTAGGGGAAGTAGAGCATCGCAAAAATGGGGCGCTTATTTCCATGGAAAACGGCAAGGCTTTAGCCTATGCGCTCTTTAATCTTCAAGAGCGAGGCGTTCTTTTCATTGAGCCTGGCACCGAAGTCTATGTAGGGATGATAATAGGTGAGCATAGCAGGCCAAACGATTTGGAAGTCAATCCAATCAAGGGCAAAAACCTCACCAATGTTAGGGCTGCCGGCAGTGATGAGGCAATCAAGCTCACTCCTCCTAGAAAGATGACGTTGGAGCGAGCGTTGGAGTGGATTGAAGAGGATGAACTAGTGGAGGTGACGCCTAAGTCTATTCGACTACGAAAGCGTTATCTTGATCCGCATGTGAGAAAACGCATGGCTAAACAGAAAAAATAGGAGTCAGTCATGAGCAAAATAGCACAAATTCGATCAATAGTCTCTGAAGCAAAGGAGATGGTTGAGGAAGTGGAAAGAGAGGTAGTTGAGAGTGTTGAAGAGTATAATCTTGCATTGGCAGAGCTAGAGAGCCTTAAAGAGTCTATCTCTTTATCCGATTTGCATGAGATGCAAGATGCCCTATCATCAATTCAAAATCTTCCTCAAGAGCCGGCTAAGGAGTTGGCTGAGTGCGAAGATAAGCTAATCTCTATCGATCCACCACAACCTTATGAAGTAAAAGAGCCAAAAAGCGGCACCTTTGCCGCGAAATTTTGGGGCTTTGTCGTAGCTTTGCTCGTTTTTGTAGGGCTTGGAGCAATAGGTGCATATTTCAAAAAGCTCAATTTCGATCCATCCATGATTGATATGAAATTTATAGAGCAAGCCTTTGGCTTCTATAGTGATCTCATTACTGGAAGCAGTGGTTCCGCTGCCGCCCTTGGCATAGCGCTAGGAGCGTTGGTGGCAATCGTTATTGGTTATATTGTCTATTGGATTATGATAAACGCCGCTGCGTCCTCCAACCTATCCCGAGCGCAAGCGCTCTTTGAAGGAGCTAAGGAGTACGTTCAGCGGCAAAGGGAGTTTTTGCAACATCTAAAAAAATGGCGAGAATTTTTGCAAAAGGCAGTCAAAACTCTCAAAGGGGCAAAACTCTTCTCGGATGAGTTGAGTGCGAAGGTGGAGCGTATCAAGTTTTTCGAAGGGGAGGATTATCAAAAATATAAACAAACTTCTCAAAACGATATCGCTGATCTCATAAAGCTCAACCAAATGCTTGTCGCATTTGCGGAGATGGAGATTTGTAAAAATCAAGATGAGATAGATCAAGAGGTGCGAAATTTCTTTAATGAGCTTGAGCAGACAGTCGAAAATATCAAACAAAGAGTCTATAGCTAATGGATTTTTTGGAGATTTTAGAGCGCCGATTCGCTTGCAAAGGCTTTTTGGATAAAAAGATTAGCGCAGATGAGTTTAACTATATTTTAGAAGCAGCAAGGCTAAGTCCAAGTTCATTTGGGATGGAACCTTGGCGCTTTTTGGTAATCGTGGATCAAACACTCAAAGATCAGCTGAGCCCGCTTTGTTGGAATCAAAAACAGATTACCACATGCAGCCA
>WGBC01000097.1 GCA_015494535.1 Nitratiruptor sp.
CCGACGAATGGCTGGCGTACTATCAATATTTCATCGAAGCGAAGGTGGTCAAAGGGATTATGAAAGACGGCGTGGTGGCAGAGCTCAACCAGCACGCCCAGGATGAGCTGCGCCA
Source organism: Nitratiruptor sp. (assembly GCA_015494535.1). Lineage (GTDB taxonomy): Bacteria > Campylobacterota > Campylobacteria > Campylobacterales > Nitratiruptoraceae > Nitratiruptor. The sequence goes on from WGBC01000097.1 coordinate 116, forward strand.
TGCAAATATGGTGGCCGATCGCATCTTACAGCTGGGAGGCACGCCGATACTGCATCCAAAAGAGTGGTTCGAACTGGCCAACTGCGCCTATGAAGCTCCCACCAATCCCGATGTATTGGCGGTCTTGGAGCAAGCCATCAAGGGTGAGCAGTGTGCTATCGACGTCTATAGCAAAATTGCCGAGATGACACAGGGTAAGGATATCGTCACCTACGATATCGTCAGTCAAATATTGGCGGATGAAGTGGAGCATGAGGAGGACCTGCAAGCTCTTTATGAGGACATAGAAGAGTTTATCGATCAGTTCAAATTGAAAGGCGAATGATGAAAAAATTTCTAATTTTCATATCTTTTGCACTCTGGGCATTTGCGTTTGATCCCATAATAAGTGCCGACAAAGTAGCAAAACTGATAAGAAGCAAAGACATTGTAATTTTGGATGTCAGTGAACCGAAAGTTTACGCAAAAGCACATATTCCTGGGGCACTCAACGCCCCTATCAATCTTTGGCGACAAAAGCATGGGACATATCTATTGGTAAAAACCAAAAATGAGATTGAAAAACTTATAAGAAAGCTTGGTATCGACAAAAACTCACACATTATAATTTATGCCCACCATAGTGGCAAAGATCTGCTCAAAACCAGCTATGTAGCCTGGGCGTTGGAGCTGCATGGCATCAAAAAAAGCTCTATTCTTGATGGTGGGTTTAAAGCTTACAAACAGAAGGGCTATCCTGTTACAAAAGAGATTACCAAAGCCGCCCCGTCCTGGTATAAAGTCCAATATAACCCTGCAATTCTTACAAACAAAAAAGATGTCTATGCAAATATAGGGAAGGTCCGTATGATCGATGCTAGACCTGCGGTCTACTATTTTGGGGCAAAGAAGCAAAATGTACTGCAAAGGGCCGGGCATATACCCAAAGCTACGAGCTACTTTTGGAAATATAGCTTCAAAGAGGATGGCGCCTTCAAACCAAAAGGAGTCTTAAAAGAGATGTTAATAGAGGGACTTGGGCTGGATCCAAACAAAACTATCATAACATATTGCACAGGCGGACTAGAGACTAGTATGAACTGGTTTGTGTTGCATCGGATACTTGGCTTCAAAAAAGCCAAACTCTACGATGCTAGCATGAAAGAGTGGGCAAATGATCCTACAATGCCTCTCACAAAATATAGATGGGAGTGAATATGAAAAAGTTGATTCTCTTTTTAGTGGCAGCAATTTTCGCGATGGCCGAATGCCAACTACAAAGCCTGCAATGGACGGCATTCAAGACGCCTTTGAAGCTTGGCGTCAAAGGGACATTTGATAAAATCGCTTTCGTCGCTGGCAAAAACTGCCTCGAAGGCGCAGAAGTTATCATCAACAAACACAGCGTCGATACCAAAAATCCCGCGCGCGATAAGACGCTAGATAGCTTCTTTTTCTCCAAACTCAAAGGCGATATCAAAGCCAAAATCGTAGCGGTCAAAGAGAAAACCATGGATGTAGCCGTCACTCTCAATGAAAAAACAAAAACCATCCCCTTTGCCTATACCAAAATAGATGGCATTATCAAAGCCAGAGGGGTGATCGATCTATTCGATTTTAGCGGCTTGGAGGCGCTACGTAGCATCAACAAAACCTGCTTCGATCTGCATCAGGGTAAAACATGGAACGATGTGGAGCTTGGCTTTACCATCAACACACAATCCTCAATGCAAAAAGCAAAAAAGGCTCTCGAGTCTTTCAAGTCCATGATGTAAAAGCCGCCTCCTGGCGGTCCTTTCACTTCACCCCAAAACTTGCCTCTGAATACCTAATGGGCTGGTGAACGATATTACCCTTGGGATCGAAGACGATAGGTTTTTTACCTCTATCGTAAAAATAGACATAGCGCTTGATCTCTCCCCAGACGGGGAGCTTGCCATCATGCTTTTTGTAGTGCTTTTTGACGATTTCTTGCACCCTCTCTATCTGCTTCTCTAATGGCGTGAAAGCCAGCCACTTTTTGTCAAGGAATATCCTCCTTTGCCCCTCTAAAAATGCCAAGACGAATATCGGCTCGTTTTTGCGCGTAAAGTCGGTATCTACGTAGATGAATGCGGGGAATTGCTCCGCGATTTTACGCTCTTGCTCTTCAATGGCTTGCAGATCTTTTCGCACCTCATCTTCGATGCCCAAAATTTTGGATAGCTTTCTCACAAACTCTTCGGAGGTATTGACGAAATCGTATCGGTATGATTTCAAAAACTCCTCCAGCCCCTTTTCTTGCAGCGCTTCGAGTTTTTCCCTGCATTTAGAGAGATTGTTGTAGCCAAGTTTTTCGCACACCTTTTTAGTATCTAGCTTCTTGATTTTGCTCCAATCGATCATTTTGGCCTCCTTTTTTGAATATTCTAAAGCAAACGCATAGAAAAATGTGTGATATACTTATGAATACATTATGTATTCAAGGAAAAGTATGGCGAGTCTCTACGATATAGCGCTAAGGTTTCGAAGACACATCGATAGCAACGCATTCGCACTGCTTTATACTTTAGAGCTTGCACTTATCAAAAAGTACGATCCACTTGCCATCCAAGAGTTGCGCCAAAACATCAACGATACGCAAAAGCTGCAAACTCTGCTCAATCAAAGCTTCAAAAAGCTACAACTCCCCCACAATCCATCCACCATCCCTAATCTACCTATTAAGAGCATTCTCAAGCAGCTTTTAAGCGCCGACATCTCCATTGAGGCTGTCTCAGATCTGGTGCAAAGATTTACGATTGAGCGCTATGGAAACGATCTTTTTAGCTACTCCACGCCCAAGCAGCTGCGTGAACTCATGGTAAGGCTACTAGATCTGCAAGAAAACGAGAGTATCTACAATCCCTGCTTCGGGATTGGCGGATTTTTCATCGAGATTGCAAAAAGTGGCAAAAATGTGCAGATTTTCGCTGAAGAAAAAGAGCGTATCAACCAACTCATCGCTGGCCTCATAGCACAACTTTGCGGCATAAAAAAGTGCAAGCTCCACGTCACGGATATCCTCACCCATCCAGCCTTTTGTACACAGAATGCATGCAAAAAATTCGACAAAGCTTTGTGTAACCCGCCACTGCATGAAACAATAAACGCTACCCAGCTCCAAAATGATTGGCGCTTCGCCAAATATGGCTTGCCTTCAGCCAATGCAAGCGAGCTTTTCTTCACTATCCATCTTTTACACTCATACAATAAGCGCGCCGTAGTGCTTGTAAGGGAGTCGCTGCTTAAAAGAAGCCAAGAGGCGAAAATCAGGACGAAAATCGCTTTTGATGGCTTGATAGAGGCTGTCATAAGCTTGCCAAGAGGAATAGTCCCCCACACCAAAGAGGATCTAGCTCTCATCGTGCTTTCCAAAGACAACGAAGATATTCTCTTCGTGGATGCCAACAAACCCTACTTCAGCAAGAGGCGAGGAAAAAGAAATACCATTTATAGAGTCGAGGAGTTGGCAGAGATTGTGCTAAAAAGGCACAAGAACCAATACAGCACGCTAGTGCCCTTGCAAGAGATAAGTGCCATCTCCCTTGCTCCCTCTTTTTATCTCAAAGCAGCTCAAAACGACCAAAATCTGCTGCAAGATTTAGCGGCTGCAATCTTTCGGGCGCAACGCGTGGCGGACACAACCGGCATACCCTATCAAGAGATCGCCATCAAAGACATAGTCTCAAATGGCTACACCTCAAAAAGCCAGACCATCAAAAGAGCCGATCCCAAAAAAGCTACAAAATTTCGCCTCCAAAACCTCGATATCCTCCTGCCGCTGCGAGGCTCCCCATCAATCATTGGCATCGTCAAAACGTCCCATCTCCTCATCCCCAATGCTGGCATCATAGTGATA
>WGBC01000098.1 GCA_015494535.1 Nitratiruptor sp.
CTACTATCCCATCAATCCCTTTTCTATGCTCCAAAGCCTTGGTAATATGCACATCTTTCATCTCATGCAAAGCTTTAATTTCTTCTACATCTATTGCCACATACTCTGCGCCGATACATGCAATGACAAACTCCCTAGTAGATGTTTTGATACGCTTTTGGGTATCTTTATGCGTAGAGACAATGCCAAAGCGATCCGTGAGATGCATGAGATGCTCATGTGATAGCACCGTCACTACCCTATCCATTTGCAAAAAGCAGCAGCTCTTCTCATCCGCTTGGGAGTAGTTGATGGCATCCTTTGGCACCGAAGCGATATTGAGAATCTCTCCTACGCCAATACCTATATATGCATTGTCCTTTTTAAGCACCAAAATATTCTCTATTACACTATCTGCCACCTTTAAGTATTTTGCCAAATTCATAACATACATCAATCGATTTTTAACGACGTACACCCCCTCGATAAATGGCTCGTTAGGAATGAACGCCCCTTTTTTGGCATCCTCTATCACCTCCACGAACTGCACGCTATCCGCTTCAAGCCCAAAGACTTGATCACCCAAATAAAAAAGCAAAAAACTAAGCTCCTGAGCCATCTCTTTTTTTGTATCAGGCTCCTCCATCAAAACCGCCGGTTTCATCGTAGGGATGTGATTGAGTTTGGCAAAGAAGCTCTCTTTGAGCACTTCCACAACCTCATCGCCATCTCGCACAAATTCAACTACATCGTCGCTGCGCACCTCTTTGAGCTCTTCAATTTTGTGAATCTCATCCACCACTATGGCAAACTCTCTGTTTCCAATAGCCATAATAATGGCGTTTTTCCCTACCACATCCTTGCACTCTCCAAATCCCAAAAGCTTGTTCAAGCAGACCAAAAAATAGAGATTGCCGTTTTGCTCAATCTCTCCAATCACAAATTCCGGCATCATCGATACGCTAAAGACCTCTTCAATATCCACTATCCACTTTACCAAAGATGAGGGCACCCCAAACCAACTATTTTCAATCTGAAACGTAACGACGCTTTCCATCACCCTTCTCCGCGAAGCTCAACTGAGAGTTCAAAAAGCTTTTTGGCCATCATACGCATATCTTTTGCGATATCCAAGATAATCTTTGCAGCCTCTTTGGACTCTACGGCACTTGTATGCGAGAGATTGGCAGCCTCTAAGATCTGTTCGGCCGCAATTTTGCTCTGCTCCAACGCTTGCGTTACCATCTCTACGAGCCTGTTGCCCTTTTCTATGGTCTCAAGCACTAAATCCAAGTTTTTCTTGTTGTTTGCCAGCTCATACTGAATGCGCTGCAACTTTTCATTCTCCGCTCGTTGCGTCAAGACGATGTTGTTGACCAAGACATTGATTTGATCGTTTTCCTCTTTGACTTTATCGATGATTGCTATGACTTTATCAAGATACTCCTCTGAGTTGGTGGAGAGCTCTTTTATATCGCGGCTTACTTCGCTAAAACCGGTTCCAAATTCACCTGCTCTCATGGCTTCAACCGAGCCATTGATAGAGAGTGCCGCAATCTGCACGATGGAGAGCTCGATTTTTCTGATCATATTGTGCAATGAGGTGATTTTGGAATTGATGAGATTGAGAATTGGCACTATCGCTTCTGACTCTTTTGTGTTGTAGAGCGCCATTTGCTGAATCTTTTTGAGATTCTCTATCACTTTGTCAAAGGCGCTCTCTATCTCTTGAACCATCTCGTAGAGCTCTTGCAGATGCGCCTTTGCCTCTTGACTTTTTGCAAGCGAATTATGCGCGACGATTTGCGCTTTTGTAGCATCCTCTTTGGCAATTTGGGCTGCCTCTTCTATCTGGCTTAAAGCTTCTACCACTTGCTCCATGGATCGCTCAAGTTCTTCGTTTGAGCTGCTTAGCTGCTCAGAAGCTGCGGCAATCTCATCGGCAATGGCGCTATCGCCTTGCTCCAACTTTTGGATGAGGTCTTCTATCATTTGCGCCGCTTCTTGGGCTTGGGAAAAAGCCTCTACCTGCTGGGCAATAGTATTGGTAATCTCGCTTACCGCGCTTGCGCTCTCCTCGGCGGCGCTTGCAATCACTTCAGCGTTTTGCTGCAGCTTTTTTACTTCTTTGGCCGTTTGCGCAACGGAGCTCACCACATCCTCAACCACCTCGATGGAGCGATCGATTTGTACCACAATCCCTTCCATATTTTGGGAACTCTCTCCCGCTAGCTGCTGGGCCTCTTGCATCGTATCTGCAAGGGCGCGCATTACTTCCTTGGCTTTGGTGATCTCATCTTGCGTGCTTTGCACTACCTCTTTGATATTTCCCACGTACTGATTTGATTTTGACGCAATGGCACGAATCTCTGAGGCCATAATGGTAAAGCTTTTGCCCTTCTCTTTGGCTCTTGCAGCCTCAATGGCGGCGTTAAGCGCTAGCAGGGAAGTCTTTTTTGCAAGTTTCGTAATAAGATCCACCGCGCTATCTATCTCTTTGGAAGAGGCAAAAAGCTCATTTGCTTTATTGACGATCTCCATGGCATAGTTTGCCGTTGCTTGCATTTTATCTCTATTTTCAAGAATGCTTTGGTTGGCCTCTTTGATAAGCGCATTGAAGCGGTTTGCTACATCAAGGATTGCCTGGCTCTCTCTTTGCAGCTCATTTGCGTTTTTTTCTATCTCATCGATTGCGCTAAGACTCTCCTCCGCCGCTCCCGCGTTCTCTTCAGCTGCAGCCGCGATTTGATCCATCGTGCCTTTAAGCTCTTCGATGGCCGCTAAACCTTCGTTGCTTTTTTCTTTGAGACTCTTTGCAATAAAAGCGATATCATTGCTTTCCAACGTCTTAGACACTTCTTCTGTTTGCGTTTTTTTGCCATATTTGATAAAGCCCATAACAACTCCTTGCACAGACAATTCTTGTATGAAATTATCGAAATAGAAAATTATTTTTTTTAATAGTACACAAACTGCGAACATTATGGTAAAATTACATTTGCGTTTCGGGGTGTGGCGCAGCCTGGTTAGCGTGCTACCTTGGGGTGGTAGAGGTCGCGGGTTCAAATCCCGCCACTCCGACCATTTCCTTGCAATTCTTCACAACTGCACAATCAAATTTGCCAACGTAGCTCAGCTGGCTAGAGCACCTGATTCGTAATCAGGAGGTCACGGGTTCGAGTCCCGTCGTTGGCTTGTGTTATAATCCTGATATGAAATACGATATTCCTTGCGTCATTTTTGCTGGCGGCAAAAGCAGCCGCATGGGCAAAGACAAATCGCTCTTACCTTTTCATGGCAAGTCACTCGTTCGCTACCAGTTTGATAGGCTTAGCGAAATTTTTGGCAAAGTTTTCATCTCCTCAAAAACCCCAAAATTTGACTTTGAAGCGCCCTTGATTCTTGATAGCAGTGAAATTTTCGCTCCAACGCCTGCATTTTTGGATATTTTTGAATATTTTGAAGAGTTTTTTGCCATCGCGGTGGATAGCCCTTTCGTAGACGGGGTCGTTATCGATACGCTCATACAAGCCGCCAAAGACAACCCAAAAGCGGATGCAATTATTGCCAAAACCGATTTTCCCCATCCACTCATCGGGATATATAGAAAATCGATTCTACCCCTTATACAAAAAGCGATCCAAAACGAGAGCTACAAACTCAACGCCATTTTACGCCAAGCAGATACGAAGTTTGTAGTATTTGAAGAAGAGGAGAAGTTTTTCAATATCAATTACCCCGAGGATTTTACAAAAGCAAAAAATATGCTATAATTTCAGCCCTTGACCCCTTAGCTCAGCTGGTAGAGCAACTCCCTTTTAAGGAGTGGGCCGTTGGTTCGAATCCAACAGGGGTCACCACTACTTTCGCATAAGCCTTTTCGCTTCATTCTCATCAAAGTCGTTATAAATCCTGCCCAATATCGCAAAATCATTGCTTGTAAAAAATCTGCTATCTCCTATGTTTTGTTGGAATTTTTGGAGGTACTCTTTTGCCTTTTGTTTATCATTCATTATCAAGTACGCTGCACCGATATACTCGTTCGCATAATCCTCTTTCATCTTCAATGCCTTTTTACCGGCTTCGATTGCTCTCTTTGGCTCCTTTGCCAAGAGGTAATACCATGCAGCCTTGCCATAAACCTTGGTATTATAGAGATAGTCAGCATATTGTTTGCACTCACCAATTTTACTCAAATCGCCCTTTTTGGCTACATAAAATTCGCACTTCATCTGCGCTTTGTTGAGCGAGCATTTGGTGCAAGGCGTGGCAGCCAACAAAAATAGTGGTAAAATAGCAATGAGCAATTTTTTCATATACACTCCTAAGGATACGCGATGGTTCGACATATAGTCTTTATGAAATTTCCTGATCCAAGTTTAGCACAAATTGCTAAAGAAAAACTTTTAAGCATGCCAACGCACATTGAAGAACTGCAAGATATAGAAGTTGGAATTGACTTTAGCAGAAGCGAGAGAAGTTACGATTTAGCTCTTGTTACCACATTTAAAAACAAAGAGGATTTAGAAAAATACCGCGTACACCCCTATCATCAAGAGATCGTCAAATGGCTCAAAGCCAACGACACCAAGACTAAGGTGGTGGATTATGAGTTCTGATCTAACGCATCTAGATGAAAAAAAACGCCCCAAAATGGTGGATGTTGGCGCAAAGGATGAAACCGAGCGTATAGCGGTGGCAAGCGGCATTATCAAAATGAGCCAAGAGGCGTTTAAAGCCATCATCAATCAAACCACCAAAAAGGGTGCGGTGCTGCATACTGCAGTGATCGCTGCCATCATGGGTGCCAAGAAAACCCCCGATCTCATCCCCATGTGCCATCCCTTGATGCTTACATCCATCAACTGCGACGTGGAGGAGATCCCAGATCTTCCCGGTTTCAAACTCACCGTCACCTGCAAGCTCAAAGGGCGCACGGGCGTGGAGATGGAAGCGCTCACAGGCGTGAGCATTGGGCTTTTGACGATTTACGATATGGTCAAAGCCATCGACAAAGGAATGGTAATTCAAAACATCCAGCTTGAGCGAAAAAGCGGAGGCAAAAGCGGAGATTTTGTAAGAGAGTGATTAGAGCACCATCTTTATATCTTCGTGCTTTTTGAGATCTTGATAGATCTTTTCCCTCTCCTCTTCGGAATGCACCATGATATCCGCATTGAAGCTTTGATATTTGCCTCTGTTGCTCTGCTTGGAAAATGTGATGGTTGTGGGCCGATTCGTCACGCTCTCAATCGCTTCTCGCGTCTTTTTGGCATTTTCTCCTATCACTTTGTAGCGCCAAATGGTTGGATACTCAATTTGCGCTTTGCCTAAATCTTTGATCTCTTTCATGTTTCCTCCTTTTTTTTGTATCTTAGCAAAAAAGCAACAAACTGTATGCTACTTAAGTTACATTTAAGCTTAAAGCGATACAATACGCCTCAAGCCTTTGATAGGCGATATGCTTTACGATTCGATCCCTCCTCACCTCGCGTACGAGATTTACCCAGATGTGAACTTTGATTGAATCGTTTGATTCGCTCATCTAAGGTAAATTCCATACAAAGAGAAATAATGACTTTTTCACAATTTAACTTCAAACAGCCTATTATGAAGGCAATTGAACAAGCTGGCTTCAAAGAGCCAAGCCCTATCCAAAAAGAAGCAATTCCCCATATTCTTGCCGGCAAAGACATCGTAGGCCAGGCCCACACAGGTACAGGTAAAACTGCAGCTTTCGCACTACCAATTCTCAATATGCTCGAACTCGATGGCGAAGTGGAAGCCCTTGTGATTGTTCCAACCAGAGAGCTTGCCACGCAGGTGAGCGACGAAGTGTTTAGGCTTGGTAAGTATCTTGGCATCAAAACGGCCACGGTCTATGGAGGAAGTTCCTATTCAAGGCAACTCCACCACATCGACAACGCGGCGGTTGTGGTAGCAACGCCAGGGAGGCTTTTGGATCTGCTCAAAAGCGGCAAAATTGAGATAAACCCTCGTTTTGTAGTGCTTGATGAAGCGGATGAGATGCTTGATATGGGCTTTTTGGACGATATCAAAGAGATTTTTACCTATTTGCCGACCAACCGCCAAACACTCCTTTTTAGCGCTACGATGCCAAACGAGATCAAAGAGCTTGCCCAGCAGATCCTGCACTCGCCAGAATTCATCTCAATCACCAAAAAAGAGGTAACCAACGCCAACATCAAACAGTTTTTCTATGTAGTGGACGAAAGAGAGCGAGACGAAGCGCTCATTCGTTTGCTCGATTACAAAAACCCAACGAAAGCCATCATCTTTTGCAGGATGAAAGTGGAAGTAGATAGATTGACCGAATTTTTGCTAGCCCAAGGCATCAATGCCAAAGGACTCCATGGCGACATGCAACAGCGCCAAAGAGAAGAGACCATCAGAGCCTTTAAAAAAGGCAATGCAGACATCCTCATCGCTACGGACGTGGCGGCAAGGGGGCTGGATATTAGCGACGTAACGCACGTCTTCAACTACCACATTCCATTCGATCCGGAAAGCTACGTACATAGAATCGGCAGAACCGGCAGAGCCGGACGCGAAGGAGTAGCAGTAAGCCTTGTGACTCCTCACGAATTCAAGCAGCTCCTTCGCATCCAAAAAGCGGTAGGTAGCAGCCTTATCAACAAAGAGATACCGACCTCTACCGAAGTCAAATCCAAAAAGCAAAAATCCCTCATCCAGCAAATCCTCTCGCAGGATATCACCCAAGAGGCGATCGAGCTTGTCAATCTCCTTGAGAGCGAGAACGACTTAAGCAGCGTAGCTCTTAAACTCGCTAGCATGGTCATCCAACAGGACAAAGAGTATGGAAGTGAAAAAATTGGAAAAAGCCTCAAAGAGATTGAGCGCATGTTAGAACAAGCCAAAAGAGAGCTTAGCCGCCCAGCAAGAAGCTCTCAAAGAGGCTATAGAGGAAGAGGTGAAAGAAGGCATCGCAGAAGATAGTGCCAATTTGCTATAATAGATGAAAAAAAGGTTCATCTATGCAGCTTGCACAAAAGCCAAAAGAAGCTATCAAAGAGATTATCGAGGCCACGAGAAGACCAAGGATCGAAAAGATCCAGTCTCTCTTGGCCCAGATCGACAAACTCAAAAGCGAAATAGAAGCGCAAAAGAGCGAACTAAAAAACGATCTTTTGGAGATATTCGACAATTTAGAAAAAGAGAGCGAAAAACTCCCAGAACCAAAAAGGCAAGAGGCACTGCAATACCTGCAAGAGTGCAAACTAAACTCCCTCGAATTTCTAGGCATCCTAGCCGAAACCACGGAGAGCGCTATTCTCACCACCCTTGAAAATGGGCAAAACATCAAAGAGACCATTAGCGAAATCACCAAAGATCTTACCTACCAGACCATCGATATAAACGTAGATCCAAGACATATCAAGGATGTAACAAAAACAATCTTCAGCGTAGCCGCCACCATAGCGCAAGCCAGCATCAACCACGCCGACGAAATCTTGGAAGGCGCACTCATTGGCATCAAGCAAGGCATAAAAAAAAGTATCCAGAAATTCAACGAAACCATCGAATTTACGCCAGACGAAGCGAGAGCCATGATCATTCAAAACTACGACGAGATCGTGGCAAATCTAGGCAAAATTGATGAAATCTACCTGCAAACCATCCAAGAAGTGGCCAAAGAGGCGGAACCTGGCATCAAAGAGAAAATCTTGCAAATCGCCAAGGAGGGGGTATTGGAGAAACTCGCAGTCGAGGCGCAAAACGCCATAAACTTGATGAAAAAATCCTTCGATACCATCACCCCCACAATCAAGGCAAGCACGGATGAGGCCAAAAAGCTTGGGCTGCGCGCCTTTGAGATTGCTAGGGAAAAGATAGAGGAGACGCTCAATGCGATTAAGAAATAGCCTTGTAGCCCTGCTTTTTCCTTTGGCACTCTTTGCGCAACAAGAGGATATGCAAAAAGCTTTGCAAGAGTTTTTGCTCATGATGGAGCAAACCACCAAAACGCTCAAAGATCTCTCCCAACCCCAGCAAAACCCAATCCCCGAAGAGCAAAACAGCTGGCAACTCTACTACAAAGTGGTGCAAAACGGCGCTAAGGTCGAAAAGCGCAACGATCTGCTCATCAAGACGCAAATCTCCTACCAGCTTCTCAAAGAAAAGTCCATTCCCTCCTCACTCCTACTCGTTGTCGTCAAAGATGGCGTAGTGGAGCTCTTTGGCAAACTCTACTCACAAAAAGGTGCCGATAAAGCCATCGATATAGCCCTGCACACCCGAGGCGTTAAAAAGGTGATATCCTATATTATTATGAAACTTCCAGCAAAAACATTGATATAAAGCGACTAAAGTTGCTTTATATCCTTTTGTGATATCTTATAATTACTCCTAAAAAAGGAGTAATTATGCTTAGCGAACACAAGCGAAAACTACTACTGGATACCTTGGTCTTCGAGACGCTGGGCCAACCAGAAAAAGAGCGGGAATTCAAAATAAAATCCCTCAAAAAATGGGGATTCGATCTCCTCAGTGCCAAAAGCGGGGAAAAAAGCACAATTTTTGCCCTGAGTGAGGGCAAAAGCGTAGGCGATACCTTCACGCAGGAAAACAGCCAATACACCATAACCGAAATTTTCAAAGAACTCCCCAAAAATAAAAAGATTTTCGCCCATATCGAGATGATGGAAGGAAAAGCATATTTGTGCGTAGATTTGCGAGAAGATGAGCAAACTCAAGAGATTTTGCGCATCGAGGCCGGCGAGATACTGCTAGCCTTCTTGCACAAGCACAAATTTGTCAAAATCATAGAAGCCTTGCACGATATAGGCACCGCCGCCACACTTATCAAACATCATGGTGAAGAGGGTAAGCCATTAAGCTTTGAAGAGCTACCGCCAGTGGCTAGAAGGTTTTTGCGAGAGGCCAAAAAAATAGAAAAAGAGATGGGATTTGGGCGCGTGGCTCTTGCATATTTTGGGGAAAATAAAGATAAAAAAGCAAGATTTCATCTGAACTGGATGGTGCCAACAATCGCGCTTTTTGATGAGCATATCGCACAAAAGATCGACAAAACTTTAGCGGAGTTTGTGTGATGCTGATAGCCTGGAATGCGATAATCCCTGAAAATGGAGAGTTTTTGCGCGATAGCCAGGATGCTTTTATCCCTCGCAACGAAATTATGGAAGCTATCGAGAGCGCAATGCTCTTTTACTACATTAAAAAAGACAAAGCGATTGAGCAAAGAGTCAAAAAGATGATTCTAAGCGTCGATACGAAACCGAAGCTCAAAACCCTCGCAAAAGAGATAAAAGCGCTCATTTTCGACAAACACCCATTAAAAGTCGAGATGCCAGAGAAGATCTATTTGCCAAAAGAGGGTATCCAAAAGGTAGCGATTGAGCGATTTGATTTTGCAAAAAAAGAGTTTATAGAGCGCAATGAGTGCGAAATTTTTAAAGGCACGATTGAGTTCACAATCGATGGTATCGCGCCTCTTAAAGCAGCCCTTACTTCCTATGCAAGAGGCCTGGCTGAGCAGGAGCACATGCTTTCGGAAGGATCGATACTGGAGCCATACATCGCTCAAATACAAAACAGCATAGCCAATGAGTGGGATATGACGCTTCGCATAGGAGCTTGGACTACAACACCCTACAAAGGGGATCTGCTCTTTTTTTGGCGCATCAAAGAGGTTAGAGAAAAGCTGCTCAAAGAGTTCAAGCTAGATATTCGACCAAAAGATATTCTCTTCATTCCAAAATTCAAAGAGTTCGTAGGCTGGTGCGAATACAAAGATTAATCCCACTCTCCCATGTGCTCGATGAGGGCGTTATGAATCGTTCCATTGGAGGCGACAATAATGTCGCCAAAGCGGTAGGGTTCGCCCTTGTGGTTGGTAACCTTGCCACCGGCTTCCTGAACCAATAAAATCCCTGCCGCCACATCCCAAGGCTTGAGATTGACCTCGTAAAAGCCTCCAAATCTCCCACACGCCACGTATGCTAGGTCGATCGAAGCGCTGCCTAGGCGCCTAATGTCTCTGGTAATTGGCAAGAGATTTTGCATGGTTCGCATAACAAAGCGAAAATCTTTTCCTCTTTTTGTCTTAGTATAGGGGAAGCCGGTAGCTAGCAAGGCATTGATAAGCTCGCCATCTTTGCTCACTTCGATTCTTTCGCCATTGAGGTACGCACCCTCTCCCTTTTTGGCATAGAAAAACTCCTCCAAAATGGGATTGTAGATTGCTGCCTCTATTGGCTTACCATCCTCCCACACCCCAACGCTTATAGCGGTATAGGCGATATGGTGCACGAAATTGGTAGTCCCATCAATTGGATCGATATAGATTGCCTTTTTGGCTTCCTGCACGCTAGCGCTCTCTTCACCAACAATCGTAAATCCGGCATAGCGTTTTTGCAAAGCCTCGCTCAAAAACTCTTCAATCTTTATATCGTACTGCGTCAATAGATCGACGCTACCTTTTTTGTGCACCTCTTTTTTGCCCCAGTAGCCCTCTTTTAAAATCTTGCCAGCCTCATGGATAATCTCTCGCACCGTTAACCTTTTATTAATTTTTTATTAATTTTTGTAATGTTTATTTATCCTATCATTACTATGACAAAACATCAGGAGGTATGCTATGAAAAAAACACTCATTATGTCAACAGTCACAGCAATAATTTTAAGCGCTGCGACGATTCATTTCAACGAAGCGCCTAAGAACTTCACGCGCATCATGCCACAGGGCGGAAGCAATGTAGTCATCTCATATTATGACGCCATCAAAGATGCAAAAGAGAGCGTCGTCAACATCTCTACAAAAAAACGCATCAAAATGCCAAACCTACACAGTATGCCATTTTTCAATGATCCCTTCTTCAAGCAGTTTTTTGGCCCTATGTTTAAAGATAGGCTTCCAAGAAACAGGATTGAAAGAAGCTTGGGAAGTGGCGTGATTATCAGTAGCGACGGTTATATCGTCACCAACAACCATGTAATCAAAAACGCAGACGAGATTACAGTTACTTTGCCAGGCGATGATAAAGAGTATAAGGCCAAAGTAGTAGGCAAAGACGCCTTGACGGACTTGGCAGTGATTAAAATTGACAAAAAGGGGCTTAAAGCCATCAAAATCGCCGACTCATCCAAGATCAAACCAGGCGACGTGGTCTTTGCCATAGGCAACCCTTTTGGCATAGGCGAAACAATTACACAAGGAATCATAAGCGCCACTAACAGAAACAATGTAGGTATCAACACCTACGAAAACTTCATCCAAACCGACGCTGCCATCAATCCTGGCAATAGCGGAGGAGCGTTGGTTGATAGCAGAGGAGCGCTCATTGGTATCAATAGCGCTATTATTACTAGAAGCGGTGGCAATAATGGTATTGGCTTTGCGATTCCATCAAATATGATGAAAGAGGTAGTCAAAAAGCTTATTGAAAAAGGAAAGATCGAAAGAGGCTATCTTGGCGTGCTCATTGAAGATCTCAAAGGTGATCTCAAGGAGGTCTACAAGCACAAATATGGTGCGGTCATCGTAGATGTAACCAAAGATAGCGCAGCTGACAAAGCGGGACTTAAAAGAGGCGATCTCATCATCGCAGTCAATGGCGAAAAAATCGAAGATGCAAACGAGCTCAAAACAATTATTGGCTCATTCCCTCCAAACAAAAAAATAACCATCACCTATGAGAGAAACCGCCACACCTATACGACCACAGTCAAACTAGGAGAGCGGCCAAGTGAAAGCAGCAGCGAAGCCACTGAAGAGCTCAAAGGGCTCAGTGTGCAAACACTTGATGAAAATTTGCGAAAGATGTACAATATTCCATCAGATATCAAAGGCGTTTTCGTCACAGATGTGAAAGAAAAAAGCGCAGCCGAAAAAGCTGGCATTAAGCCAGGGGATGTGATTGTGGGCATTGAGGATATGAATATCGAAAACGTGGAAGATCTCAAAAAAGCCCTCAACAAATATAAGGGGCCCAAAAGAGTATTTATCAAACGCCAGGGCATCCCGCTTATCTTGGTTCTCAAGTAATTTTCGCCCCCTTTGGGGCATAAAGGATAGCCATGAAAGTAGCGATGATCGAGGATGATATAGAATTAGCTGAAATCTTGAGCGAATATCTCAAAAAGTATGGGATTGAGGTAGAAAACTATGAAGATCCCTTTATCGCACTCTCAGCCCTTCGCATAGCCAAAGATTACGACGCGCTTATTTTGGATCTTACGCTGCCCGGCATGGATGGTTTAGAGATTCTCAAAAAAATCCGTGAATTTAGCGATCTGCCTATCATTATCTCTAGTGCTAGAAGCGATCTCAGCGACAAAGTAATAGGGCTTGAGCTTGGAGCAGACGACTACCTGCCAAAGCCATACGATCCAAAGGAGCTGGAAGCCAGGCTCAAAGCGATTACCAGAAGAAGAGCCAAACCACCAAAAGAGCCGGATCTCAAAATCTACAAACACCGCAGAGAAATCCATTTCAAAAACAAGCCTCTGCCTCTCACTCCTGCAGAGTTCGAGGTGCTCAGCTACCTGATTGAACATCCCAACCAACCAATAGAGCGCGAAGAGCTTCTTTATACCTGTGAGAACCTCAGCGAAAATGCTTCAGAAAAGACGATAGACGTGATAATAAGCCGCATTCGCCACAAACTCGGTGAAGATCCCAAAAATCCGCGCTATATCCTCTCGGTGCGAGGCATTGGATATAAATTCGTTCCATGAAAAAGAGCTCTATTTTTCTTTGGATCACAATTATCTTCCTCCTTGCCTTCATAGGCATCGGAGCCTCTTATATGCTCTCGCTCAAATATATCAAAGCAAACAGCCAAAACCAGACCCAAAAGCGCTTCGACTTTATCTCACAGTCGCTCATCTGGCAGCTTGGCACCATACAAAATCCAAACAGCCTCATAAAAGATTTGCAAAAGCTAGATCTCTTGCCCATCACCCACCCAAAAGAGATCATCCACATCATCAAACATGCCAAAATCATCAAACGCACCCGCTATCCCGTAGGCGAGATAATTATCCTCAAATACCAAAATAGCTACTACATCTGGGTGCAAAGCTACGGCAATACGCTGCTTTTGCAAGACGTATCGCAAAATATAGAGACCCTCAAAATGCTCTATACCACCATATTTATCATCATCGTCGCCCTGTTGCTGCTGATTTACATCCTCATCCTCATCAAACTACGCCCTCTCAAAAAGATCACAAAAGAGATCGAAAAGTTCTCCCAAGGAAAGCTAGATCTTGATCTGGGTATCAAAGGCTTTAAAGAGATCCAAGAAGTAGCAAACGCCTTACAAGAAGCGGCAACCTCTCTCAAAAACATCCAAAATTCGCGCAAACTGCTACTAAGAAACATCATGCATGAGCTCAAAACCCCCATCACCAAAGGACGTATCCAAGCAGAGATGGTAGAAGATCCCAAACAAAAACAGCGTCTTATCCAAATTTTTGAAAAACTCAATTCCCTCATCAACGAACTTGCAGCCATCGAAGCGGTTAACGCAAAGATAAAGCCAAATTTGGAGAGTTTGCAGCTTAGTGACATCGTGGATGAAGCCATCAATATTGGCATGTTCGACAAAAAGGACCTCACCATTATCCAAAACGCCAATCCAACCATTAAAGCAGACTATAAGCTTCTCTCCATCGCCATCAAAAACCTCATCGACAACGCCATCAAATACTCGCAAGATAGCAGAGCTACAATCGTCTTGGAAAACGACGCCATCAAGATCATCAACCAAGCCCCGCCTCTTCGCTATGAACTTGACTACTTCTTGGAGCCATTTAGCAAAGAGGGCAAAAAGAGCGGCTTTGGCCTAGGACTCTATCTAGTGGACAACATCCTCAAAATGCATCTATTCACACTCCGCTACTCCCACCAAGAGGGCAAAAATATCTTTACTATTAAGTTTTCTAAATAATATTTCTATTTTATCGATAATACAAAAAAATCTGGAGGATATGTCATGCAAAAAATTTTGGCAATCCTACTATTATTATGCTCACTGCTTTTCGCGCAAAATCTTGATAAGCTTTTAAAAAAATATGAACAAGAATCAGAGCTCTCCAAAATCACCAAAATAGATACAGCCGGCTATGTCTATATCTACACAAGACAGATGCTCTCCACCATGCAGGCATACACATTGGCGGATGTGCTCAAAAGCGTACCGGGCCTCAACTATACACTCACGCCAAACAATCTCAACCTCTTTACCTATCCTTCATCCTCTTATATTCCCGCAACTTCTGCCAGACTCTATATCAATGATCATGACGTCACTAGCGCTTCGTTTGGAAGTGCTCTGCTTATTTGGGGGGAGATGCCAATAGAATATATTGATCACATTGAAGTGTATAAGGGTTCAGCTTCCATAGAATTCGGAGATGAGACGGGGATTGTCATTATAAAAGTCTATACCAAACTTGCAAAGAGAGAGATAGGCAATAAACTGCGCCTAAGAGCCGATTCGCTAGGCTCAAAAAGTATTGATACCTATAATGCACATATGACAAACGATGAACGCTCTCTCTTTTTATATCTTCATGGCGCAGACACAAAATCCAAACACTATCACATCCAAGAAAGCACCATCTCCAAAGACAAAAACGACTTTACGTTCTATGCCAACTACTCCAACAAAATCATCTCCATAGAAGCTTCCCATTATGCTATCAACAAAGATCCATTTTTGGGATATGGACGCAGCAAAAGACCTCTTGGAGGAGGGCTTGATGCCAAACACTCCTATCTCAATCTTAATACCAAATTTTTGGGAGCAGACTGGAATCTCGCATATGACAGGCTTAATTACAAGCGTGTCTATAAAGATGCGCAAGGGGTCTATACTGCCCAAGGCTATGTGCAAGACTATCGTCTCGACTTCACTGATGACATATTTACATTAGCTATCAAAAACCGCATTAAAGATACAAAAAACTCGTTACTGATTGGTGGCTTTTATAAGTTTAAACAATTTAAACAAAAAGGCAGCTTCGATGCTATCCATACTAGCTTTTCAAACTCTTTCCATCTCTTTAGTCTCTATGCGGAAGAGAGCTACTCTTTCAATAAGGATCTTTTAGCAATCTTCTCACTTAAAGGTGATTTCTACTTTTACGATAGAGATGTCAAAGATCATGCCAAGTCAACTTTACGTATAGGGGTAATTAAAAATATAGATACTTGGCAGCTAAAAAGCTTCTATACAAAAACATATTTTCCCCTACAATTTTATGCTCTCTACTCGAAAGATGGCATGCCTCTTAAGACAAATCCAAATCTTAAGTTTCCAACATTAGACAACCTTACATTTGAAGCAGCTCATAAAAAGTCAAACTATATTATCAAATATAAACTAGGCATGCGCAGTCTCAAAAATACGCTACTCTACTCCCCACAACAAGGATATTATAATAATAAAAATACTTTTTACTGTACTCTAGCTGAGATAAATTTCGAGTACAACATCGATGCATACAACAAGCTCTATCTAGATATTGCAAAAGGTATGAACTCCCAAGACAACTATTCACCGGATCTACAAATCAACCTGCGCCTTTACAACGCCTGGGAGAATCTACAACTCTACAACGAGCTGCTCTATAAAAACGATTATACCTATTACGGTACTAAAGTAAAACAATCATTAGACTATACATTGGCTATGAAATACCAAGTTACAAAAGATTTAAGCATAGGTATCAGAGGTGAAAATCTATTCAATAAAGGCTTTCGACAAGCGTATCGTAGTGTAGATACTGCTTATCCTGTCACAGACAGACGCTATATTTTCAATGTGGAGTATACGTTTTGAAACGCTTGAGCATTCTACTTTTTACCATACTCTTTTTGCAGGCTTCACCTCTAGATACGGAAAAAGAGATATACAAGATTATCGTTCATGCTATTTTCCCACACAAACAGACTGTCACTATTTGGTTTGACGATCCCAATGAATTTGGTGCGCTTATGCGTCTCAAAGAGGCTGTGTTTGTACAATCTCCGGAAGATGCGGATATGCTCTTTGTCTCACACGAAAAGAGCTTTCAAAACATTCCATCACATAAGATTATCTTCGTCAATAGCTATTCACTCTTGAAAAAATATCAAAGTACAGCAATTGGAGGGTTTTTCTGGCAAAAAGGGCGACCAAATATCGTTTTTATGCGTAAGTCTTTGCAAAAACACCATATTATACTTCCGCCCGATTTGCAAAAATATATAGAGGATGAACTGTGAAGATCATCAACATTATCATAGCTATCCTTATCGTTTCCATTCTTGGATCAATAGGATATTTATACAATGCCACTCATACAATCGAGCAAAATCTCCATAACAATCTCAATAAAATGTTCACCGATCACGTAGGATCTGTGAGCAGTCGTATAGCCACATTTTTACAAAAATATATCAAAGATGATCCATACATCCAGCTAAAAAACGATCCAAAACTCCAATCCTTCTTGCAAGATGCGCTCTCTTTGACTGCAGTCTCTCCTCATCGCTACGTCTACGTTCTTTACAGAGACGAGCAGGGGCGCTACCGCTATCTGCTTGATGGCAGCCAAGAAGATAGGGGCGAATTCAACCAAAAGCTCGATGTAGACACTACAAAGTGGGATCAAGTCTACAACAACAAAAAGCCTCAACTTTTTTTACACAAAGACTCTTCGATTCTCTACATAACTTATCTCTATCCTTTAATGATTCAAAACAGCGTCAAAGGCATAATCGCTATAGATTTCACAAGTGAATTGCCACAAACAATAGCCGAGATTCTAGCACCTGCCAAAAAGATCATCGATTATCTCTTTTTCCTTCTTTTTCTGCTTTTTATAGCACTCCTATACCAGCTCCACCTCTACTTGACGACTCGAAAAAAAGCCATTACCGATACGCTCACCCAGACCTACAACAGAAGCTATCTCAAAACCTTCATCGAACAAATCGATCCTGCCAAATACGCTATTTTGATGCTAGATATCGATCACTTCAAAAAAATCAACGACACTTACGGTCATAAAGCAGGCGACTTCATCCTCCAAGAGGTAACAAGCACAATCCGCCAGACTCTACGCAAAGAGGACCATATCTTTCGCTACGGGGGTGAGGAGTTTATTATTTTTATCAAAAAAGAGGGCAAAGATGACAACATCATAAAGATTGCAGAAAGATTGCGCAGCACACTTGAAAAGACTCCCTATCACTATCAAGGGCACAATATTAAAATCACTGCTTCAATAGGAATTGTGGCCTATCCAGAAAAATATAGATCCATCAAAGAGGCAATTAAACAAGCTGATGAATATCTCTATGAAGCCAAAAGACTTGGACGCAATCAAATCTGCTACAATACAGACATCATCAAAAAACCGCATCCAGTTACAAGCGAAATTCACACTATTAAAGACGCGATAGAAAATGGCAGACTCTTTTTGGAGTACCAGCCAATTTTTGATATCCATATACAAAAGATTATTCGGTTTGAGGCACTTGTGCGCCTCAAAGATGAAGAAGGCAAAGTTATCTATCCCGGAGCATTTTTAGAACAGATCGCTTTTACTACCATATACAACACCCTCACCAAAGAGGTACTTCGCCAAGTCTTTGCAGCAATCAAAAAATATAATGTAAAAATCAGCATCAACCTCAACTTCTCGGACATAACAGACAATGTAATTTTTGAAATCATTAGACAAGAACTCGAACACCATCGCAATCTTGCCGAATATCTTGTGATAGAGCTTTTGGAAAACGAAGCTTTCTCTCAATTCAATAACCTTCAGGAAAAACTTCAAATACTTAAAAGCTACAGCGTCAAAATAGCAATAGACGATTTTGGTAGCGGTTACTCAAACTTTGAAATATTCAGGTATCTCCCAGTGGACGTCCTCAAAATAGACGGTACGCTTATTAAAGAGCTTCCCGCCTCAAAAATCACCTACAATATGGTCAAATCCATAGCCCTCTTTGCCAAATCGATAGGCATAAAGGTGGTAGCTGAATATGTGGAAAACGAAAAGACTTTAAAACTACTAAAACGCCTGCATATCCAATATGCCCAAGGATTTCATCTTGGCAAACCAAAACCACTAGAGGCATACCTGCAAAACTCTCTGTAAAAATGGCTTTTGCGAAGCGATAATCACCTCTCTTGCTTCATCAATCTCAAACCATCGTGCCCTATCTATTTCGGGAAAAGCGAGTTTTTTGCCTTTATATTCAATCGTCACCATATTCGATCGAATATCGGTATCCAAATCCTGCTTCATAGCAAAAATATGAAGGATTTTGCTACTTGTCCTTATTTCTCCCAAATCTATCAAATCAGCTTCCACTCGTTTGCCAGTCTCTTCAAAAAATTCTCTCTTAGCCGCCTCCTCATCGCTCTCGCCTTCTCTCACCTCGCCCTTGATAATTCCCCACGATCGCTTTTTGTTTTTCCAAAAAATCCCTCCCAAATGCCCCAAATAGACTTCAACTTTGCCATCTTTTTTGCGACAGGGCAAAATACCGGCGCTTCTTTTCATATTACTCCCATTTAATTAAACTATAAGTAATAAAAATCTACACTTACCTAAAAGGAGTGGCATGAATATCCAAAAGGTAATAAGTGGATTTTTCTTCATTTTGGCAATGACTACAAACTTTGGCTTCTTCTATGGCGATCCGGCCAATCTGGACTATCATAGCAAATATGAGCTCTTTGCAGCAATAGTTGTGAACCTCATCGCTACCATTCTCAAACTTGGCGACAAAACGCAACTGGGATCAGTGCTTTTGGCTACAAGCCTCGTAGCCGATATCCAACTCATAGGTGCGGCAAGCGTTTGGGCTTTTGCGGTCTATGGTATAGGCAATCTCAACTTGGAAGCTACAGTAGCAGTCATTTCTATGAGTGGTGGAGCACTTTTGGCAAATATCGTCTCCGTGCTGCTTTTCATCGGTGATACTCTCAAATCCAAAAGGTAACCATGGAATCAAATAGTGCCTGGATTATCATCCATCGGATGAGAATCCCTTTTCTTGTCATTATTGCTACATTTTCTATCGCTATCTTTGGGCTTACACTCATTCCAGGCGTTGATGAACACGGCAACACCTACTATATGAGCTTTTTTGATGCTTTCTACTTTGTAAGTTATATGGCAACTACCATTGGCTTTGGTGAAGCTCCCTATACCTTCACCTATCCCCAGCGCCTATGGGTTAGCTTTTGTATCTATCTCACAGTGGTTGGCTGGTTTTATGGGATTGGTAACATCATCGCCCTCATCCAAGACAAAAAGTTGGCGCGCGAGCTAGCTGTAGCTAGATTTCGCAGCAAGGTCAACAAACTCAATGATCCTTTCATCATCGTCCTAGGCTACAACAACATTACAAAAGAGATAATCAAACGATTGAGTTTCGAAGGTATTCGTACCGTAGTAGTAGATAAAGATGAGACAAAAATAGAAGAGATAGAATTAGAAAACTTTATCCCAGAAGTCCCCGCCATTAGCGCAGATACCACCAAACCCCAAACCCTCAAACTCGCCGGTATCCACCAAAAAAACTGCAAGGCGGTGGTAGTACTATTTGAAGACGATGTAAAAAATGCCAAAATTGCTCTCATGTGCAAACTCCTCAACAAAAAGATCGACATCATCGTCAAATCCACTACAAAAGATAATACCGAACACCTACGCAATATCGGTATCCGCCATATCGAAGATCCTTTCAAGATCATCTCAGATAGACTCTACTTTGAAATTACCGCCCCTTATATCTGGCTTCTTGAGATGTGGATATTTGGGCATATTTTGCGCATACGCAAACGCGAGTTCTTGCCAAAAGGGAAATATATCATCTGCGGTGCAGGACGGATGGGCAAAGCCCTAGCCCATGCACTCGAGCGGGCAAAAATAGAGTATGTCTTCATCGATATCAAATCGAGCGAATACAAAAAGCGCAAACAGAGCGCCATATACGGAGATGCGGAAGATATCAGAATCCTACTCAAAGCTGGCATCAAAGAGGCTAGCTGTATCATCGCAGCAACAAAAGACGATATGATAAACCTCACCATCCTCTCTACAGCAAAAAAACTCAATCCCACCATCTACACAATCGCGAGAGAAAACTCTTTGGAAGATATCAGCGTATTCAAATCGGCCAGAATCGACAAAATCTATATTCTTGAACAGATCCTCGCTAAATACACCTACAATTTCATAGCAAAACCTATGGCAAATAGGTTTATTCGTATGATCCACCAAAAAGACAACTGGTGGGCGATGAATGTGGTAGGCAAACTCAGCTCTCAGGTAGGCAAAAACCCCGACGTTTTTGAGATCAAACTGGATGAGGAGCGCGCTTACGCTCTTTGCAATGCACTCAAAAATGGCGCTCACATCACCCTTGATATCCTAAGAAGATCACGCAGAGATTATCGCAAAAAGAACAAAATCATCTTCTTGATGTATCACTACGAAGATGAGTTTAGGCGAAATACCATTCTCATGCCCTCAGACTCCTTGAGCGTAGAGTGCGGAGCATCTTTGCTTATCGCTTGCGACGAAGAGGCAAAAGAGGACTTCTTGTATATCATCAACAACTACTATGAACTCCACTACGCAATGACTGGTAAAGAAGAGTATGTGGGCGTCTTCAAACTCTTAGCCCGCAAAGCAGCATAATAGAAATCTAAAACTTCAATGAAGCCAAAAACTCTTTCGCTGCAATCCTGCCAACTTCAATCACCTCATAGGCTTTGTGAAAGTCGTATGTGCCGCACACATCTTTAGAGATCTCAATGAGATAATCTGGAGGATAACTAGCCAACCTATATCTTGTGAGCGCCTTTTGCATAGCATCAAAGCTCTTATCCATTATATCAAACATACTATACTCATCATCATCTTCAATTATCTTTTTTGCTCCCTTTTTAATAAATTCGATACCTTTGACAATTCGTTTTCGCTTTACTTCCAAATTTTTTGGCAAAGTTATAGCAGGATGCTTCTTATCTGCATAGAGATTGACAGCTATAATCATATCGCTATGATCGCTCATCGTTGGCGCTACTGGCAAAGGATTGAGCACTCCACCATCTACTAGCAGCATACCGTTTATCTCTACTGGAGTAAAAAAGCTGGGAATAGAGATAGAGGCGCGAATGGCTCTGAGAAGATCTCCTTCTTGAAACCATATCTCTTTGTTGTTTTGAATATCTGTTGCAACTGCAGTAAATTTAATAGGCAAATCCTCTATTTTGCGCTCTCCTACAATCTCTTGCAGTTTTTGAAAAACCTTCTCTCCCCTAATAAAGCCTCTCTTATCAAAACTTATATCAAAAAGCCCCACCACATCCCATACATCCAGCTCCAATACCCACTCTTTATACGCCTCAAGCCCTCCAGCAGCATAGAGCCCCCCTATCAAAGATCCCATAGAGCAACCACTAATAGAGATAATCTCAAATCCAGCTCTTTGCAGCTCCTCAATCACGCCAATATGCGCATAACCTCTAGCCCCTCCGCTGCCTAGCACCAAAGATACTCTCATTGCAGCGCCTCCTTGAAGCTATCTAGCCCAATCATCAAAGCAATCTGACTCTTCTTGGCAAAAATCTGCGCTTTTACTGCCTCTAAAGCAGCTTTTGCCTCCGCCTCTTTGGCAATGGCTCGGCTAAGCTCATCTGCGCTCGCTAATTGATTATTAAAGCGTCCCTTAGTTAATTTTGCATACTCTTTGGCAGCTACCAACTGCTTTTTTGCCCACTCTACACGCGAGCGTAAAGCTTCAAGCTCAACTTTTGCATTTTGCAACTGAACTCTTGCCTTTTGGACATAGTCATTATAAAAGCTTCTTTTTGCCATATAAGCTTTTTTAGCGGCCTCGAGCCTATATTTATCGCCAAAACCGCTAAAGATATTGTATTGCACTCCTACGCCTATATAACTTTCATCGGCGTTGCGGTATCCATCCCCGTTAAGCGCCAAACTATCACCAAATCGTTTGAGGCTAGCTTCTAGTGCAATTGTTGGTAAAAATTTTGATTTTGCTAGCGCAATATCGCTTTTGGCAATAGCAAGGGTTTTTCGTAGCATCGCAATATCTGCTCTTTGCAAGAGATCCCCCTCATTGGCATCTTGCATAGCAGGAAGCGCCAAAGCTTTTGGCACCTCTTTACTTAAATAGTGCAGCATATTTTGCAACTGCTTTGCTTGTGCTTTTAGCTTAGTTATTTGCGCTTTCATCTCATACATTTTCGCCTCTATATTATAGACTTCGCTTAGAGGAACCAACTCTTGCTCATAAAAGCCCTTGGCTTTTTCATACGCTAGCTTTAGAGCTTCATACCCTTTTTGCAAAGCATGCAGCTGCTGATTTGTGGCATAAAGCGATGCATACAACGATGCCGCCTGCATATAGAGATTGCGCTTAAGATCCCTTTTTTCCAATGTGCTGCGCAGGTAATTTAGCTTACTTTTTTGGATCATAGAAGATATGGCAAATCCGCTAAAGATAGGATAGCGCAAACTCACTTCACCTCTTATTTGCGTCTTTTTGCCCATAGGAAATGCCGAGACCGGCATATTTGGTAGATGCAGATACATTGTAGGTGTCTCTTTAAGCCTTGCAGCGCTTAGCTTCATATCTAGAGTAGGGAGGTTTTGTGCCCTGCTAGCTTGGTAGAGTTTTTTATTTGCAAACACTTCCAATCTTTTGGCCTGCACCAAGTCCATACTATCAATACCCTTTATCACTTGATGAAATTCGCTTGCCATCGTCAATATTGGCAACAATACTATTAAGACTCGCATCTACTACTCCTTGGTAAAAATAGCGCCACAACAAAGAGGCTTCCTACAACCGCCCAGTAGCCTGCATGCATAAAAGTGTTGTAAAAGCCGTAGTTGTAGCTCATAAAAAGCTCAAAATTCCTAAACATCTCCTCCACAACCTCCCAACTTGCTCCCATAAGGCTTTGGATTTGATGCAAAAAGTGCTCCACGTACTCCCTATTTTGCACTTCATTCATTCTATCAAAATGCATAGCCTTGAAATACTCCATATTATTAGTAGCCAAGGCAGTGCCAAAACTCCCACCCACAAAGCGCACATAATCCATTAGCACGATGGCAAGCTCGCTTTTCGTCTCAGGCGCGCTTTGCATAATGAGCACGGTTACCGGAGCAAAAAACATCCCCATACCTATCCCAAAAGGGATGGTTAGCAAGATTGCTTGAGTGAGAGGGGTGTAGTAGTTGAGATTTGGCAAGAAAAGAAGTGCGGTAAAGAGATAAATAATTGTAGCGATCGCTACGGTTTTCTTGGCTCCAATCTTATCGCTTAAAATCCCGGCAACCGGCGAAAAGATCCCGATAAAAAGCGCAAAGGCAAAAACGGCAATCCCTGCTTGCAATGTGGGCAAGCCCTTGATATGCTCATAATACACTGGCAAAAGGTAAAAGTATTGATACATGCTAAAGCCAAGCACAAAAAAGTAGATAAAGATCCCATTGGTAAAGTCGCTGTTTTTAAAGAGTGAAAAGTCTATGAGTTTTTTGGCAAAGCTTATTTCACTAAGAATGTAGAGCAGATACCCAATAATTGCAGCAAAGAGCAAAACGCCAATCGTTATGGAGCTAAACCACCCAAGCTGCTGCCCTTTACTAAGCATGATGAGTAGTGCAATGGTAGCAAATGAAAGGAAAAACAAAGAGATGAAATTGATATCGATCTTTTCAAAAAAGCGCTCTTTTGGCAGATAGATCCAGCCAGCCATAACCAACAAAACCCCAATTGGCACATTGATAAAAAAGACCATCCTCCAGTTGTAATATTCAGTTAAATACCCTCCAATGGTGGGTCCTAGAGCTGGGGCAAAACTTACTCCCAGAGCAAAAATCCCCATCGCTAGTCCCTTTTGGTGGGGAGGAAAGTAGCTAAAAACCATTACGTGGCTAGTCACCATAATAAGCGCTTCCGCCGCTCCCTGCACCACGCGCGCGATTATGATCATAGCCAATGTATCGGAGATTCCGCATACAAATGAGGCCAATGCAAATAAAAATACGCCACTTAAATACACTGCTTTGCTGCCAAAGCGTTTAATCAGATATTCACATACCAAAAGCCCAATTGCAGCTGCGATCATATAGCTAGTAATTATCCACTGCACCCCATACATGTCGGTTGCTAGTGGGGCTGTTAGCTTTGGTACTATCACATCCACAACTGTGGTATCCAAAATCGCCATAAAAGCCCCCACCATGACGATAAAGGTAAAGATTGCCCGCTCTTTTGGGGTGATGTCCCAGGTGTTTTGAGACATTGGACATTGGACATTAGACATTAGTAATTCCTGTTTTGGCTATAAAAGTATTTAACTGCTTGCCTAACTTTTCAAGTCTAAAAAGAAAAAATTCATACAAATTTTTATCTATCAGTTCTCTTTGATACAACAAAAATATCCAATGTTTAGCTTCCCATAAACTACCCCTTGCATTGTAAAAAAATCTTATATTATCCTTATAATGAAATCTTCCAAAATCTTCTGCAATATTAGCGCCGATAGAATCTATAGCTGACAACACCTGCTTTCCCATGGAAAACTTTAAATCATTTGGCAACGTTACATATATATCCCAAATCTTCTTGCTCAAATCTATAGCACTTTTATAGACATCCAAGTTTCTAAGTTTTTGCAATGCCAACCTCCAATGTCCAATGTCTAATGTCTTCTCTCTATAGCCACACTCGCTCCCATGCCAACTCTCAGATCTGGCGTTGGATTGTCAATGGAAATGCGCACGATGAAGCGTTGATCAAGCTTGGTAAACTCTCCACTTGCTATGTCTCTTGGCACAAGGCTAAAAGTAGCAGCACTTGCTGGTAAAATTTTTCTCACTTCTCCTGTATACTCTCTATCCTTAAAAGCATCTATTGTGATTTTGACGCTGTTGCCAACCTCTACGCCCTTTAATTTTCTCTCACTCAAGAGCACCTCAATATGCAAATCTTTAGGATTTACTAGAGCATAGATTGGCGCTCCTTTGTCCACCACGCGATAGCGATTGACAAATCTTTTAGCCACCACTCCATCAAAAGGCGCTTTGAGATAGCTATAGGCAATTTTATTCTCTATCTCTTGCAAGGACTTTTGCAAAGCCTGTTTCTCTTGCTGCATAGAGGCAATCATTTTTGCAAGCAGTTTTACCTCATTTTTGCTATTTTCCAAAAGCCTCTCTTGCACCGCTACATCATCTAGATCTTTTTGTAGGATCTGTAGCTGCGTCTCTTTGGCGGCAATGCTATTTTGCAAAGTGGCAAGTTTGGTTGAGGCAAGTTCAAATTTCTCTTTTTGGATAAGATTCTTTCTATAAAGATTTTGCAGCCTCTTTAGATCTCTTCTTTGCTGCAAAGCTTGCACCCTCATAGCTTCTATTTCATAATTTGCAGCTTTTATAGCTAAATGGAGCTTCTCTTTTTTAATAGCAATCTCATTCTTTTTTAAAGCAATATCTTTTGCTATTTTTTGGCTCTTAATCTGCTGCGCTTGGATCTTTCTATCCAGAGCCTCTATTTGGTGAGACACTTTCTCTTTTGCAACCAGGAAGTCTTTGGTATCGATTTTTGCCAAAAGCTCGCCAACCTTGACGCTATCACCCTCCAGCTTAGTAAGCTCATCAATCTTCCCGCTTACCTTAAAACTCAGCCACACCAACGAATCGGTGCGCACGAAAGCCGCATCGCTCACCGCATTATGGGTGCGATACATCACATAATCAAATCCCAAAAAGGCAAAAACGAGTATTAGCAGTATCAAAAGGATCTTGGCGATAGACTTCATTATCACTCCTTTAGTGAATTATATTCACTTTTTTATTAACTAATTCTTATTTAAGCAACAAGCTTTTATAATTGAGCGAAAGAGAGTGAAAAAATTATGAAATTTTGCTCAAACAATTTGCACCTTGTTTGAGTGAAATTTATAATTTTTCACAATTAACCAGTCACAAAAGGCGCAAGATGGACATCAAAGCACAAGTCAAAGCCTTTAAACAGGAACTCATCATCAAAAAAGCAGGAGAGCTCTTTGCCAAAGAGGGTTTTAGCGCAGTCAAAATGGCAGATATTGCAAAAGCTTGCAAAGTGGCGGTAGGGACAATCTATAAACTCTTTGCATCAAAAGAGGATCTCTTCTTTGCCTATGTGCAGTATGAGATAGATAGATTTTATAATCAGCTTTTGCAAGATTATACAACCTGCAGTGATCCGAAAAAGCGCCTTGCAATCTTTGTAGATCGCATGATAGAGGCGTTTCTTGACAAAAAGAAAGTGCTAACAGACACGATCGCTGGCGATCCGCTATTTTTTGCCAAACTCAACCTCACCCACCAAAATCCAGCCCAAAAGATTTACAATCTTTTAGAAAAAGAGTTTGCAAAGCTACCACTAAAAATAGACAATCCACAAAAAGCGGCCATACTCTTTAAATCCTTCGTCTATGGCTATATCGAATATTGGCTTCTTTTCAATGAAGATATACAACACACTTCCCACGAAGCACTAAATATCTTCTTCTGCGGGATTATAAAGGATAAAACATGCTAAAAAAATATTTAAGCGCTATCTTACTGCTTGCTCTCATAGCAACGGGAGCACTGCTTATTTATATAAAAACGCATCCAAAACAACTTCCCTCCAACCTCATTGCAGGGGTTGGCACCGTTTTGGGCGATGAGATAAACCTCAATACCAAATATCCCGGGCGCGTAGAAGAGGTATACGTAGAAGAGTCTCAGCCCATACATAAAAATGAACTTCTTGCCAAACTCTCCTCAAAAGAGCTGCAGGCAAAACTGCAAAGCATCCAGCAATCAATCTTAGCTAAGCAAAAAGAGATAGAGGCTAAAAAGGTAGAGTTAAGTATTGCAAAAGCGAGCTTGCCCCAAAACGTGCAAAAAGCCCTAGCGCAAGTTTCAGCCAAAGAGGCAGCCATCAAAGAGCTTGATGAAAAGATCCAAACCTTGCAAAAAGTGATCAATCAAGACAGAAAAGATTTTAAGCGCATCAAAAACCTCGTAGCAAAAAAACTTCTTCCCCATCATGAGTTAGAAAAAATTCAACTGCGCCTCAACGACGATAGTAACAACTTGCAAGCACTCTTTGCAAAAAAAAGAGCAATACTAGCCTCTTTGACAGCAGCCAAAAGCACCCTCACCCAAGCCAAAATATCGCTTAAAAATATCGAAGCTCTCCAACTTGGCATAGAAGCGTTGCAAAAGACTCTTTTAGCACTCAAAGCCCAGAAACAAGAGGTAGTAGCAATGATAGATGATATGCAGCTTCGATCCCCAATAGATGGATATGTCACACAAAAAATAGCCCTCAAAGGCGAAGTGATAGGAGCCGGTATGAGCGTGCTGCGCCTGCTTGATCCCCATACTCTCTACTTACAAATTTTTTTAGACACTCTGCACAATGCCAAAGTAAAAGTAGGAGACAAAGCAGTCATTTTCCTAGATGGCATGCCAAATCATCCAATAGCCGCAAAAGTGGTGCGCATCGCCAAAAAGGCCGAATTTACGCCAAAAGAGGTGGCTGTCAGGAGCGACAGGATCCAAAAGGTTTATGCTGTTCGCATCAAACCCCTCAAAGTGGAACCTACATTAAAACTTGGTATTCCGGCAATCGGCGTCATTAGCACAAATGGCCAAGGACTGCCAAAAAGCTTGAAAGAGTTGCCTAAGCTATGAACAAAAATATCATCTATTTGGGGTTTGTCAGCTTCTTTACAGATTTTGCTTCAGCGATGATCAACCCGATCCTGCCTATTTTTGTGGTCTTTTATCTGCATGAGAGCATGGATAAGCTTGGCATCATCGTAGCGATTGCCACATTTGTAAGCTATATGCTTAGGCTGGTAAGTGGCTTTATAAGCGATCGCTTTGGTATAGTCAAGCCTCTGGTAGTAGCTGGCTACACGCTCTCAGCCATTGCAAAGCCTCTCTTTGCATTGACTCATAGCTATAAAAGCGTAGCGGCGCTAAGAGCCATTGAGAGGCTAGGCAAAGCGATTCGATCAGCCCCAAAGGATGCGATGCTTGCGCACTTTGGTACAAAAAAAAGAATGGGTAGAGCTTTTGGGCTGCATAAAAGCCTCGATATTGCAGGCGAATTCAGTGGCACTTTGGCTCTTTTTTTGCTGCTATTTTTCATAGGCCAAAGCGAAGATACTATTAGGTCCATCTTCCTAGCTACCGCCATTCCTTCCATTTTAGGCTTAGTAATTCTCATTCTTTTGGTACAAGACATTAAACATCCTCCAAAAGCAAATCCCCTCACTTTGCAGCACGCTGATTGGCACATTATTAAAGAACTTCTTTTTTATTTTCTCTTTTTGCTCTTTTTCTTTAGTGAAGCCTTCTTTAGCATCCAAGCCAAAAAAGTTGGCATTGATATAGCCTTTATTCCCCTACTTTTCTTGCTATCAAGCTTCACCCAAACCCTTACAAGCTACCTCTCAGGTGTTGCCATCGATAGATTCTCGCCAAAAGCAATTCTATCGCTCTCTTACCTCTTTGGCGTTGTGGCACAGCTACTTTTGTGGCTGCAAAAGCCGCTTTTTACCTGGCTATCATTCATTTTCCTGGGACTCTTTAGCCTCTTTTCACTCAACGCTAACCGCACCCTAATCGCACAAAAAGCCAGCAGCAAAGCTACCATGTATGGATTTTACTACGCTGGTGTTGCCATCTTTTCCGCTATTGGCGCTTATGCAGTAGGTATTATTTGGCATACATTTGGTATGCAAACGGCTCTTTTGTATGGGCTTTTTGGTTCATTTAGCATTGCAGTACTCTTTTGGTTAAAGGCACTTTATGGCACTTTTGCACGTTAGCAATCTTCATGTCCAATATAAAGAGACTATAGCGGTAGACAATATCAGCTTTAGCGCCGATCAAGGCGAAATTGTTGGTTTTATCGGTGCAGATGGAGCGGGCAAGAGTTCTCTTTTTCACGCAATTGCTGGCGTCGTACCGTTTAGCGGAGAGATTTCCTACCATAATTACACTTACCATTCTCCCAAAGAGGCTGAAAAGATCAAGCCCTACCTTGGACTTATGCCCCAAGGCTTAGGGCTTGTGCTCTATCCAGAGTTAAGCGTCAAAGAGCATCTAGAGTTTTTCATTGATATTCGCAATCTCAAAAAAGATAAAGCCCTGCAGCAATACACTGAAGAACTCCTACATATGGCAGGGCTCGCCAAGTTTACCGACCGGCTTGCCAAGCATCTGAGCGGAGGCATGAAGCAGAAGCTCTCCCTCATCTGCACCCTCGTGCATCGCCCACAACTTCTTATCCTTGATGAGCCAACCACAGGCGTAGATCCTGTAAGCAGAAGAGAGCTTTGGGAGATTTTGCAGCACCAAAAAGAGCACTCCCTCACGCTCTTTAGCACCGCTTATATGGATGAGGCACAAAGAATGGATCGCGTCCATCTCATGCATGAAGCCAAAGTGATAGCCCAAGGCACTCCTGATAGCCTCATCCAAAGTGCAAAGCCTTACACCTATGAGGGAGTATATGAGTGCGATACATGCATTAGCTTTCAAAACCGCACCTATGCACTCTCCACACTCCCCATGCCACATGCCAAGCCTACACTTGAGAGCCTTTTTTTTATAAACGCCTTGCAGCATAACGCGATACCTCCAAAGATCTCTATCGCACCACGCTCTAAACCTTTAGATATTCCGCCAATCGTCATGGAGGCAAAAGGGTTGACAAAGCGCTTTGGAGATTTCGTGGCTGACGATCATATCGATATGCAGCTACAAAGAGGAGAGATCTTGGGGCTACTTGGAGCCAATGGAGCTGGCAAAACCACATTTATCAAGATGCTTTTAGGTCTTTACCCAATAGATGAGGGAGATCTCTATCTGCTTGGTAAAAAAATCTCAAGCGCCAAAGACAGAGAAGATCTCAAAAGCAAAATCGGCTATATGAGCCAAAACTTTGCGCTCTATAAAGATATGAGCATCAAGGAAAATCTGCTTTACTTTGCAAACTTGCATCACATTCCTCTCTCAATAGCTTTAACAAAGATAGATGAGCTTGCCTCCTCTTTGGGTTTTGCCAAATACCTGCACAGCCTTCCAAAGGACCTGCCTCTTGGCATCAACCAGCGCTTTAGCCTAGCGGCCGCAATCTTGCATGAGCCGGTAGTGCTCTTTTTGGATGAACCAACAAGCGGGGTGGATACAATTGCAAGAGCACAGTTTTGGGATCTTTTACACCAGCTCAAAAACAGATGGCAAATATCCATTCTCATCACCACCCACTATATGAGTGAGGCCAACTTTTGCGATCGGGTGGTGGTGCTCAAAAGCGGCAAAAAGATTGTGGATGAGAGGGTGGATAAGCTTTTTGAACAATACCCTTGGGCAAAAAGCTTTGAAGATATTTTCTTCTATCTCTACCAAAAGGAAAAAACATGAGGATAGGAGCTATCAAAGCCTACCTTTTAAAAGAGTTCAAAGAGCTTATTCGCAGTCGCCTCATCATTCTTATTTACCTAGTGCCCACAATGATACTACTTCTTTTTGGATATGGAATTAGATTAGAAGTCAAACACACCCGTTTGGTGGTAGTAGACGAAGATCGCTCTACCCTCTCTATGAAACTCCTACAAAACTTTACCCATTCAAAATATTTTCAAATCCTCTACACCACCACCTCCTACCAAGATGCCCTACACAAAATCAAACAGGCAAAGGCAGATGTTATTCTCATTATACCAGCCGATTTTGAAAAGAATCTCTTCCATACCCACAAAGCCTCCTTAGCTATCTTTATCGATGGGGCGTTTCCTTTGCGTGCAATGACTATGCAAGGGTATGTAGAAGGAGCACTCATCAATGCGATGGAGGATTTTGCGCAAAAATATAACATAGCTATGCATCATATTGCAATAGTGCAAAGAAACCTCTTCAATCAAGCAATGAGAGATGAAAACGCCATAGTGCCAGGACTCATTGGCTTGGTGCTGCTGGTAGCTCCAGCGCTGCTGGCAGCTTTGCTTATTGTCAAAGAGAAAGAGTATGGCACGATTTTCAATTTCTACTCTTCTCCTCTTACAAAAAGTGAATTTCTCATAGCAAAACTTCTGCCGGTATTTTTGCTCCACTCACTCAATATCTTTATCCTTTTTCTTTGGAGTACCTACCTCTTTGTAGTCCCCTTTAGAGGAAGCTTTTGGCTCTACTGGCTAAGCTCAGAAATCTATATTCTCATTAGCCTCTCTATTGGATTACTAGTCTCCATTATTACAAATAGGCAAATAGTAGCAGTGGTGCTCACTCTCATCATCACTATCATCCCGGGATTCCTCTACTCTGGCATCCTTATGCCAATCTCATCTATGCAGGGCGAATCCTATATCGAAGCGCACCTCTTTCCTATAATGTATTACAATCAGATAGCCTATGACACCTTTCTCATAGGCCAAGGCTTAGCCTCACAGAAAAATCTCCTCTATCTAGGGATCCTCATACTCTATAGCATCATTCTACTCACACTTGGTTCTTTGTTAATGAAAAAGGGGATGCGATGAGAGTCTTTTATTCTGTGTTTATGAAAGAGATTATCACATTTTTACGCTCATGGGGGCTAGTGGCTGTCGTATTATACTCTTTTACGCTTGATGTCTATATCGCTGGCTCTGGCCTGGTTATCACTCCGCGCAATGTAACTGTCGGCTATGTGGATGAGGGAAACAGTATTACGGCACAAAAGATCCTTGCCAAACTCCATCCTCCAGAGTTCCAAAAACCAAAGCGTTTTCTTTCACAAAAGGCGCTTTTAGATGCAATTTTTGACAAAAAAATAATGGTTGGCATCATCTTTCCCAAAGATTTTGAAAAAAAATTGGCCAATCACGATCATCCTCAAATCCCGATATATCTTGACAGCACCGCCGCTTCACAAGCCTACATTACACTCGTCTACTTGCAAAATATTCTCCTAGATTTCAGTATGTCCCAAAAGCTTTTTGATCTAAAAATCCATAAGCTCTTCAACCAAAATAGCGACTCTAAAATGTTTATCTCTTTTGTGGAGATGCTCTCTGTCATTACAATGCTTGGCATTATTCTTACAGCCATTGTCTTTGTAAAAGAAAAAGAGGATGGCACCTGGGATATCTTGCTGCTCACCCCTGCCAAAAGCTCTCACATCATCTTTGCCAAAGCCTTTAGCCAAGTTACCATTATGTTAGGAGGCATTATCATTGCCCTTGGCTTTGTAGTGCTGGAAGTTTTTCAAGCTCCTTTGAATGGATCCTTTTGGGCATTTATGCTTTTAAGCATACTCTATCTTCTAACTCTTGCTGGTATCGGTCTTTTTATCGCAGCAGCCTCACAAACAATTATGCAAGTAGCTCAGCTCTCTATGCTCATTGCCATGCCTTTAATATTCTTAAGCGGGGCATGGACGCCGATTTACTCTATGCCAACCTTTTTACAAAAGCTCTCTTTAATTTCACCTCTTCGCTACTACATAGAGGGAAGTGAGAGTATATTTTTTAGAGGAACGGGCTGGGAGGATCTTTGGGGCTATTTTGTTGGTGTAACGATTTTGGGTATTATCACTTTTTGGTATGGATATAAAAAAATAGGAAAACTCTTTTAGGAGAGAAGATGCAAAAGAAAGCTTTTGGACTTTGGAGCGCAGTCTTTTTGGGCGTTGGCTCTATGGTGGGGATTGGGATATTTATCGTTATTGGAGAGGCTGGAGCGATTGCTGGCAACTTGGTAATCTATACCTTTGTACTTGGAGGCATTATCGCTCTGCTTGCTGGCTACTCTTTGGCTAAACTAGCTCTTCGCTACCCAAGCAGAGGGGGAGTGATAGAGTATTTGGTGCAAGAGTATGGAGAAGGATTTTTTAGCGGAAGTGCAGGAGTGCTCTTTTATCTAGCACAGCTCATCGGCCTAGCGGCCGTATGCAAATCCTTTGGCACCTACGCAGCTACATACATCCAAGTGACACCCTTTTGGATCAACACTTTTGCTCTGGCAATTTTAGCGCTTTTCACGCTCATCAATCTCATAGGCGCATACTTTGTTGCCAAAAGCGAAAACCTCATCGTCATAACGAAGCTTAGCGCTCTCATTATCTTTGTGGGAGCAGCCCTACTCTATATCGATCCTACGCGCTTAAGCGCCAAAGATGCCCCAGCACTCATCAATCTCTTCTATGCATTGGGACTGGTCTTCTTTGCTTATCAGGGCTTTAGTGTTATTACCAATACTGTAGAAGACATGCAAAATCCAGCCAAAAATATGCTGCGCGCTATGCTCATAGCAATATCTTTGGTTATGATTCTCTATGTCTCTACCGCTGTTGCGGTTTTGGGCAATCTAAGCCTCAACGAGGTGATAAAAGCTAAAGATTACGCTCTAGCAGAAGCTGCCAAGCCAATTTTTGGAGAGCTTGGATTTAAGATAATGGCAGCGGTCGCGCTCATTAGCGCCACGAGCGCAATCAACGCTTCTTTGTACTCGGCTACGCAAATAAGCTACGATCTAGCCAAAAAAGGGGAGCTACCAAAATTTTATCAATATAACGTCTTTCACTCAAATGAAGGTCTCATCGTCTCGGCTTTGCTTATTGTGCCAATGATACTCTTTGTCAATCTTGATGAGATCGCAACCACTGCATCCATAGTGGTACTTCTTATCCAAGGCTTTGTGCACGCTGGACACTTTCTTAAAATAAAAGAAACCCAAGCAAATAGGATATTGGTATTTTTGGCAGCCCTTGGAGCTTTCAGTGCGGCCGGATTTGCAATGGCTTACACCTCTTCTAAGATGCCGTTAGTAAGCTGGTATGTAGCGGGGGCATTCTTTGGGGCATACTTGCTAGAGATTCTTCTGCGCTTTAGCGGAAAGCGTGGCAATATCAAAAAGCATATTTTATACAATGACGACGAGATTAAAAAGAGATTAGAGGCGGTGCTTTATAAAAAAGCTACTTCTTAAGCCTCATTTTCTTCCTCAAAATCCTCCTTCGAATCTTTTGAAAGCGGCTAAGCTGGCTCTCTTCGAGCTCCACTTCTGCCTTTTCAATCTCTTGTCCAATTTTGACTTCCAAAATTTCGCTTTTTCGCATTGCCAAAATCTGCGATGGAAAGACGCTGCGATGACCCGTGACCAAAAAGCTAATAACTGCACTCAAAGCCGCATAGTGGGCAATCTCCAATCCAAAAAGCTCTACCGCCATAATGGTAGCAGCAATAGGCGCGTTGGCCGCGCCTGAGAGCACGCTCACAAAGCCAAGAGCCGCAAAAAGCGTAATATGCTCATAATCAAACCAACTCCCAAATGCATGCCCACTAGTAGCTCCAATATAAAAAATCGGCGTAATCACACCCCCGCTACCTCCACCACTGAGCGTTAAAGAGGTGGTAAGAGTTTTGAGCAAGAAGGCATACCAAGGCAGATCCTTTGCAAAGTATGGATCGGGATTGAGAGTATCTTGGATCGTCTCCATACCAAGCCCTAAATATTGCGCCCCAAAGAGTGCCCCAATGAGAACTAGCACCATACCTATGATAAAGGATTTGATGTAGATATTGAGAGGGATTTTTTGTATGCCCTTGTGCATAACCTGCATACTTGTCACCACAATATCTGAAACCAAGCCAAAAAAGAGTCCTGCACCTATCACTTTGGCAATAAGAATTGGATCCAAAGAGATACTTTGGTAGTAGTGCATATCGAAGTAGGTATACTCAATACCTAGAAATTGGGCTGTAGTAAATGCAGCAAACCCAGCGATGAATGAAGGCAAAAGCACATCATACAAAACCACGCCAATAATGAGCACCTCCACCCCAAAAATAGCTCCGGCAATCGGCGTGCCAAAGACAGAGGCAAAACCAGCGCTAATACCACAAATAACAATTTTTTTGCGATCGCTATCACTAAAGCGTAATAGATCGCTAAGCCCTGAAGCACTTGCGGCACCAATTTGCCCCGCTGGCCCCTCTTTTCCCACAGAACCCCCGGCAAAGATGGTAAGAACCGTGGCAATGAGCTTGATTGGCACTACTTTGAGATCAATCTTGCCGTGGCGCTTATGCACAGCCTCTATCACTTTCTCGGTCCCATGCCCCTCGGCACTTGGTGCAAATGTGCGAATGAGCCACACCACAAAAACCAAAACAAAAGGAAGCGTATAGTAGTAAGCAAAGGGGATCTTTTGCTGGTAAGCTTCGGCAAGATGGATAGTTTTTAGGAAAAGCGTCACAATCGCACCAATGATGATACCAACGACGGATGAGAGCACTATCCACTTGGTGACTGAAAGCAAAATGGCAGTCTGCTCTTCAAAATGCTTCTTTATCATTTGCTACTCCTAAAATCGCTTCCAAAACTCTCTTGAAAAGAGCACGATAAAAGTATAAAACTCAAGCCTTCCAATGATCATAAAAATGGCTAAAACAATCTTTTCAACATCGCTAAAAAAGGCAAAATTATCCACAGGCCCCACGTGCCCAAAACCTGGCCCAATATTGCCAATACAAGCAATGGCGGCACTTACGGCAGTCAAAAAGTCATACCCTTTGGCATACAAAAAGAGTGATAACAAAAGGTTGGTAAGCACATAGATAAAGAAAAAGCCACTTACACTGCCCAAAATCTTACCGCTAACCCGCTTGCCATCAATATAAACGCCAACTATTGCATTTGGATGGAGATTCTGCTTGATTTGAGCAAAGAGGTTTTTAAAAAGCACAACATAACGAATAACTTTGACGCCTCCTGCGGTACTGCCAGCATTTGCACCAATATACATAGCAACGAAAATAATTGCCACAGCCTCGGGTGACCAGGAAGCGTAGTTGATGGAGGCAAAGCCGGTAGTCGTAAGAATCGAAGCAATAGTAAAAAATGCATGCGTTATAGAATGCCAGATAGAATCATGCCCCAAAACTATATGCATAGCACTTAAAGCTCCTGCCAACACCAAAAAGACAATCACATACCAGCGTACCTCTTCAGAAAAGAATCCATCAAAATCTTTGTGCAGCGCTCGTAAATAAACCAAAAAGTTCACTCCACTCAAAAACATAAAAATAGTCGTCACCCACAATATGAAATAGTTATGATCCCAGTATGCAAGACTCTCATTTTTGGTAGAAAAGCCTCCAGTAGAGATGGTACTAAAGGCATGATTAATCGCATCAAAGCTATCCATACCTCCCATATACAAAAGTAGCGCATCGATGAGAGTGAGCACAATATAAATACCCCAGAGCCATTTGGCCGTATCTTTGATTTTAGGCGTCAGTTTCTCCACGCTTATGCCTGTGGATTCAGACTTAAAAAGCGTAAGTGAACCTGAGGGGTTAAGAAGCGTCAAAAGCCCCACGCTAAGAACAATCACCCCCATACCGCCAAGCCAGTGCATAAGGCTTCTTAGCATCAATGTAGTATGTGAAAGCGAGGCAATATCGCTATAAATGGTAGCTCCCGTAGTAGTAAAACCGCTAATTGCTTCAAAAAAAGCATCGACAAAAGAGACATTGGAAGTAAGATACAACCCCGCTGCGCCAGCAATTCCAAGTAGTATCCATATGAGATTAACCGCTAAAATAGCATCTTTGACACTCATCTTCAAAGTGTGCCGATAAAGACTCAAATAGATAGCAAAATTGAGAAAAAGAAAGCCTACGAAAAAGAGAAAAAAGTTGCCAATATCCTCGCTATAAATAAATCCCACCCCTACGGGAATAGTAAAGAAAAGCCCCACTCCTATGCCAATGACGCTAAGAAGCTTTAAAATATTTTTCAGAGATTGAAGATCCACTTTTTGACTCTCTCTTCTTGGTAGGATTTCAAAAAGACAACGATTATATCTTCTGGTTGAAGCTGCACTTTCTTATCAAATTCGTAAATCTGATTATCTCTAATATAAAAAAGCGCCACATCTTCAAGACATAAAGGTTTGATCGTTTTATGGATAAGCGTTGAGTCATCAAAGATCTTTCGCATAAAGACAGCCCCTCGCCCGCCACAGTAATGCTTTTCCGAAACAATATTGCTCGAAGCTAGTTTTTCCAATATAGCGTAGTAAGCGCTGGTTTTGGGCCCTCTTATAGCTACGATTTGGAGCTTATGCATGAGATCGTAAAAGGCGAGATCGTTGTTGATGGCTACGCGCTTTTTTACTCCATATTCCCCTGCTTGCAGACACTCAATGATATTGACCTCATCATCACTGCTGGTAGCTACCACCATATCCGCAAAGCGGATATTCTCCTCTTCATAAATCTCGTGCTCAATATATTTGCTATTGATGATCGTTGCTCTATCTTGCAAAACCTCAGAAGCCTTTCTACACTTTACGGGATCCGTCTCGATAATCTTGAGCACGATGCCCTTTTGCAAAAAGATCTTGGCTATCTCAAGCCCAAGCAGATCTGCTCCAAAGATAGCCGCCCTCTTTATCTCCTTGGGATCGCTTTTGTTAATCTTGGCACAAACTTGCCTTATCTGCCGCTCATCGCCAAAGAGATAAACAAGATCACCATCCTCCAATCGCTCTTGTGCATCAGGTATGAAAAAATGCTTCTTTCGCTCAATCCCCACAACTTTGAGGGCTTTAGCTTCAATCTCTTGGATGCTTTTATATAAAGGCTCATTAACGCGTACGGAGATAAGTTTAAAAGAAGTAAAGATAAACTCTTTGACATTGTTTGCCTTTGGAAAATCAAGCAGCGATCCGACGGAGGCTGCAGTAAGGCTAAAAGGAAAAACAGCGGCATCGCTACCAAGCTTCTTAGCAATGGAACTTTTGGCAAAATAGGGGTTACGAAGCCTAATGATCTTTTTCGTAACATCGATTTCATCATCTGCGATGAGGGTCGAGAGGATATTTGCCTCGTCATTGTCCGTAACGGCTATAAAAATATCGTATCTGCCATCAAGATGCTTATAAGTAGCGGGGTTTTCAATATCGCCTAAGATGGGTAAGACATCGATTGACTCTTGCAGACGCTGCAAAGCTTCACTGTTGCGATCAATGATTGTGACATTGTGTTTGATACTAAGGGTTTGTGCTAGCTTATAGCCAACCTTACCGGCTCCTGCGATGATAATATCCATGGCTAAGCTTTTTTTAGCCAATTATAGCACTTCTGCTTTAATGGTATAATAAATCCAAAGGAGATGATGATGAGCAAGATTTGGCCACTATTTCTTAGTATTTCTCTTTTTGCGATGGAGCCGCTGTTTACAACCATCAATCACCCCATCAGGCTAGCATTTTACAACCTCTACCCACACAACACAAAAATAGAGCACAAATTCTTGCTTACTTGGAGCGAAGCAAACGATTACGAAAACGAAGATATATATCTCCTCGATTACGAACTTGCCTCCCTATCTTTTGGTTTGCAAATACCTCTAAGCCAAGAAGAGAGTCTGCGCTGTATCGTACCAATACACTATGTCTATGGCGGATTTTTGGATGGGGCGCTTGATTGGTTTCACGATGCCACGGGGCTGCTCAACGGCACGATACACAACGTCTACGGCGACAATGAAGTGCACTACCAAATCAATAACATCCTCTCCATTCACAAGCCCTACACTATCCTTGGCAATATCGAGATTGAGTACAAAAAGCGCCTCAATTTCAAGCCCTTTGGCGCAAGAAGCGCAGTGGCTTTTGGGATAAAAATACCAGCCTCACCCAAAGATAGAGGCTTTAGCTCGGCAAAAATGGACTACTCCATCATTGGCATCGTAGAAAAAAATAACTTTCTTGCAAATCTAAGCGTCACGAAACTTGGCACGATACATCTTGGAAATTTTGCGGTATCCAATAAGCTACTCTACTCCCTTTATTTTGGATACCAACATCACAAGTGGCTTTTTGAGTATCGCTTCGTCTCTTCAGCCTTCAAATCGAAATATAGCACAATCGATTCGGCATCCAACGTAATCAACATCGCCTATGACATCAATAAGCACTTAAAAGCATTTATAACCGAAAATCTCTCTCCCTTTTACGGGAGCGCTGATTTTACCATCGGTCTATCATACTCATATTAAGGAAATGCCATGAAAAAGAAAGAGTACAAAAAAGAGCTCTACTACCTCCAAGTGGAGCTGGTGAAACTACAGCGCCAAGTCATAGCGGAAGATCTCAAAGTCTGCACCATCTTTGAAGGGCGCGACGCCGCTGGCAAGGATGGGACTATCAAGCGATTTGTTGAGCATTTAAGTCCAAGAGAGACCCGCGTAGTAGCTCTAGGCAAGCCAAGCGACATCGACAAAAAGAGCTGGTATTTTCAGCGCTACGTCCCTCACCTGCCCCATGGCGGCGAAATGGTCTTTTTCAACCGCAGCTGGTACAATAGAGCGGGCGTAGAGAGGGTTATGGGCTTTTGTACCAAAGAGGAGTATGAGCAGTTCATGCAGGAAGTCCCAAATTTTGAGCATCTTTTGGTGCACGATGGCATGATCTTTACCAAATACTATCTCGACATCACCAAAGAGGAGCAAAAGAAACGCTTGGAAGAGCGCAAACACGATCCCCTCAAACAGTGGAAGCTCAGTCCCATCGATAAAAAAGCGCAAGAACTTTGGAATGAATATTCATTAGCTAGAGATGAGATGTTCGCGCGGACCCACTTTGCCTTTGCACCTTGGTATGTGGTAAGGGCGGACGATAAAAGAGAGGCTCGCATCAACTGCATCAAACATTTTTTGTCTAAAGTAGATTATAAGAAAAAAGATGAGAAACTACTCATATACGATCCCAATATCGTGTGCGAATTTGACGAGTCTTGCTACGAAAAAGGATTGATTGCCAAATAAGGAGGCGAAGATGGCACAACTTGAGAGATACATGTTCTACTACATCGATACGATCTTGGAGAAGAATTTCAAAGAGTCCATCGAAGTGGCACGGCAGATGTTAGAGCTTTGCGAAGATGAGAGCGCACCAGTGATTGAGGGGCTACTGAGTGCCGCAAACTCATTAGAGTGCATCAAAATGGGAGATTTTGATAGGGTCGAGGAGCTATGGAACGCCTATGAAGAGTCCAAAAAGTTTCTCATGCCCCAAAACAGGCACTATGCGATTTTGCTAGAGACCACGCTTATAGTGGAAAATACCAAAGAAGAGATAGAGAGGATAGTATGATTATCGATTTTGCGCCACTTGAACTAAAAGATCGCTACAAAATCATGAGCCGCACCATCATTCCTCGTCCAATT
Source organism: Nitratiruptor sp. (assembly GCA_015494535.1). Taxonomy (GTDB): domain Bacteria; phylum Campylobacterota; class Campylobacteria; order Campylobacterales; family Nitratiruptoraceae; genus Nitratiruptor. The sequence continues at coordinate 40,309 of WGBC01000098.1, forward strand.
GCGTGGATAGTAACGGAGGAAAAGGGCATCGTCAATATCGCTCCCTTTAGCTACTTCATGGCTCTTAGCTCCAATCCCCCAACCGTCATCGTCTCCATTGGACACAAAAAGGATGGCTCGCCAAAAGACACCCTCAAGCACATTAGAAACACCAAAAAGTGTACCATCTGCTTCGTCACGCCCCAAATGGCACAGCTTATGGACGCTACAAGTGAGAGCCTACCGGAAGAGATAAGCGAAGCCGAGAAGTTTGGCATAGAGACAAAAAGAGCTTTGCAAGATTTCCCGCCTATCATCCAAGCCTCTCCAGCGGCGTTTTTTTGCACGCTGCATCAAGAGATCGAGCTTGGAGGAAAGACAGTGCCGCTGATTTTAAAAATCGAGCACTATTTTGTGGATGATGAGCACTATCGCGAAGATTTGGCTTTTGAGTTTGCGTTTGTAGCAAGAGCTGGCAAGGAGTATAGGCTATGTGAAAAAAAGATAGATCTTGATAGAAAGGATCATTGATGAGCGTAACCGCCTGGATGAGCAAAAAACTTCCATCGGGCAAAATTCTTTGTGAAGCATGTGCTCATGCTTGCAAGCTAGACGAGGGAGAGTATGGAATATGTGGCGTCAGAAAAGTTGAAAATGGCGAGCTTAAGCTCCTAGTCTATGGGAAAGCGGCGGCAGTTAATGTAGATCCGATAGAGAAAAAGCCTCTTTTTCATTTTCTACCGAATTCGCTCGTTTTCTCCATAGGTACGGTTGGATGCAATCTTAGCTGCAGCTTTTGCCAAAATTTCGAGATTAGCCAATTCCCTCAAGAGCATGAACACAAAATTTTCGGTCACGATCTTCCACCCAAAGATGCAGTGGAACTCGCCCTCAAATATAACTCAAAATCGATTGCTTATACTTACAATGAACCAATAGTGTGGTTCGAATACAACTATGACATAGCAAAGCTTGCCAAAGAGAAAGGTCTCAAAAACGTCTATGTCACAAGTGGGTACGAGACACGCAAAGCGATGGATAAACTCGCTCCCCTCATCGATGGAATGAATATCGATCTCAAAGCCTTTACCGATAGATTCTACAAAGAGCTCTGCGGTGCAAGGCTTAAACCGGTGCTAGAAGCAATTGAATATGCATACAAAAAAGATATTTGGATCGAAATCACCACCCTTTTCATCCCCGGACAGAACGACAGTGAAGAGGAGATGCGCCAAATCGCCAATTTCATAGCTAGTATCGACACCGCCATCCCTTGGCACGTAAGCGGCTTCTATCCCACATACAAGATGACAGATACCAAGCCAACGCCACCCGAGACGCTACTAAAAGCCCATGAAATAGGCAAAGCAGAGGGGCTGCAATTTGTCTACGTTGGCAACTTCAACGCTCCAGAATTCGAGACCACTTATTGTCCAAATTGCGGCTTCGCGGTGATTGAACGAGCAGGCTATATCGGCAATGAAGTCAAAAATCACTTGAAAGATGGCAGATGCCCAAAATGCAACACGTTCATCCCTGGGGTGTGGCAGTAAGCTGGAAGCAAAAGCTGCTTCCTTCGCCAAACTCGCTCTCTATCTCCAATCTGGTTGCATGCAGCTTGAGAATGTAGCTTACGATAAAAAGTCCAAGTCCCATGGAATTATCCCAGCTATTGCTGACGCGGTAGAATTTCTTGGTAATTTTCTCAATATCCCCCTCTTTGATCCCCACGCCTTGATCCCTTACACAAAATCTTCCACCCTCTACAACCACTTCAATAGGAAGCTCGGAATACTTTAGGGCATTATCGATAAGATTAGTAATTGCAATCTCAATCATCTGCCTATCCGCGTACACTTCACTCTCATGGCATTGCAGACGCACGCGCTCTCTTTTATTGGCTGGCAAAAATTCTATCACCTCTTTAGTAAGCTCGCAGAGGCAAAAACGGCTTTTATGCAGCTGTAGATTTTCATTTTCAAACTTCATGGCAAGAGCTAGCCTATCGATCATAGCGCTAATCTTTTGGCTAGCGTCATAGATTTTTTGGATAAAACGCTGACGAAGCTTTGCTGGCATATCATTGTCTTGCAAGAGCGTTTGGGCGTAGCCGTTGATAATGGCTACCGGATTTTTAAACTCATGGCTAATTGCAGAGATAAGCTCGTTGCGCTGTTTTGCAATCTGTTTGATTTTCTTGGTGTATTTCGCTTTTTTCTCTTCCCGTTTTTGCAGTTTTTTAGCCAAAATTTGCAAATGTTTGGCAATCTGCGCAAACTCGGCGCTAAAGCTACTCGTAATTGTTTTGGCGTACTCTTTTTCCGAGAGTGCTTCAAGGTAGGATACAATCTTATCGATTTCACCTTGGATTTTACGGCTAAGAAAATAGGAAACCACGAGGGCTATAAGCGCAAATCCCAAAAATAGCAGCAAAAAATCGAGCCAAAGCTTTAAATAACTCTCTTTGATCTCTTTTAATGGATATGCCAAGCGAATGATGCGTTCACCGCTTTTCTTGGCTACATACAAGAAGTTTTGGTGCAGCGTAGTAGAGTAGCGCTCACTCCAACCCCATCCCTGCCTCAGGGCTTGCTGCACTTCGGGTCTTAGAAGATGGTTTTCCATCTCCTCTTTGTCAAAGCGGCTCTCTGCCAAAACCTTACCATGCAGATCTATAATGGTAATGCGGCTCTTTAGCTTGCGATCCAATACTTTGGGATCTTTGATGGAACTATTTTCAATGAGGAGGATCTCTTTTTGCAAACTATCAATAAAATTTTGGATCTCGATAGTCTTGATGCCATAGTAACTCACTATCGAGATAAAGAGAAAAAGCGCACCAAGCAAAAGAACGAGATGCAAAAAGTAGAGTCTGCTTAACTTTAGCATAGTTTATAGCCCACGCCGCGAACAGAAGAGATAAATCCAAAACGCTTATCAGGATCAATCTTCTCTTTGAGTCGCTTGACCGCTACATTGACGCTTCTCTCTTGCTTCATGTCACCCCACACCTCTTGAAGCAAAAAGTCGCGCGTTAATACCTGGTTTTTGTGTTTGATAAAAGTAATCAGGAGATTAAATTCAAGATTGGTCAAATGCACCTCCCTCTCTGCCACCAGCACTTTATGCGTGGCGGGATAGAGGGTGATCTCTTTATAGACTATTTTATCTTGCGTCTCTGGTTTGGTGCGCCTAAGGATCGCTTGGATGCGAAGAAGCAGCTCATTGAATGAAAAAGGCTTCGTGACATAATCGTCTGCTCCACGCAAAAAACCCTCTTCTTTATCCTTTTCGCTATCTTTTGCAGTAAGAAATATTACGGGAATATCGTATCCCTGCCCTCGGAGCTCTTTGACAAACTCGCTTCCTTCAACGCCTGGCAAATTGCGATCGACTATGAGAAGATCGGCGCCCTCCTCCTCTAAAAACTCCTTGACTTTTTTGGTAGATAAAAAGCCTACTACCTCATACTCTTTGCTCAAGCGATACTCCAAAAGCTCTAAAAGATCGGCTTCGTCCTCTATTATGACTATTTTTGCTTGCATCCTCTAATTTTATCACATTAACGAATATCTACGTCAATATAGCCTTTGCCATCGCTTGCCCAGTTGCGAATGAGATCCTTTTGGCTCTTTGTAAGTTTTGCTTCAGGATGCAGCCAGAGGTATTGGGGCAGCGGCATGGCGATTACCACGCTTCTATAAATCTGCTTTTTTAGCTCCTTTTTCTGCTCATCGCTATACTCTTGCCAGATACTAAAGTTAAGCGCTTTCCTACCCTCAATCACATCGCGCCTCACTACCCACTTCATAGGCGCTACATCACTATACCATGGCCAGTTTGTCTGATTGGAGTGGCAATCGTAGCAGCTGCGTTTGAAAACCTTCATCACCTCTTTTGGCGCTTTGATCTCTTTGGCTGGATCTACAGGAGGATTGCTCTTTTCATAAGATGGTATAAACTGCATTGCAGCCAAAATGATGGCCAAAAGCCCCAAATATTGCAAAAAACTCCTCATACTCCCCCTTTTGTAAAGTTTTTGTACAATTTTTTTTTGGCAATTAGTATATCATTATAAGATTAAAATCCATAAAGGAGTGCTGATGAAAAAGATTCTTGGGAGCCTACTCACCGCCACCATTCTTTTTGCAGCGCCAACTGCACAAGAGGTTGCCAACCAGCTAAAAGCCTTGCAAGGAGAAACTCTTAAAAATCCTGTGGTTTTTGTCAAATATGGCAAAGATATCTTTGACTGGCTGGCTGTCACAACAGATGGTAAGTTTGCCGCCAAACTCAACGGACTCAATCCAGATGGATCGTTCAACTACACAATCCTTGGCGATCCTGCAAAGTATGGACTTAAGCTTGATGTATCATTAGATGGTGTAAAAATTGTATCGGCTGCATCTTCCAATCAATCTTCTGCACAAGCAAAAATCAAAACCGCCAATACTGCCATTACTACGGTCATCACCGGAATTGCTCCCGAATTTGCTCAAAGCCTTACCGCAATAGGAGGCTTTAATGCTACTAGAGACTTGCAAGAGCCTTCTCTCACTTCACTAACCCTTACGACTTTACAACATCTTGCCAATAAACAAAATAATTTAAGAGAATTTGAACAAGAAAAGTGCCCTGGTGGCGGTACCATTACTGCAAGTGGCAATTACTCGCAAGCCGTGGCACAATTCAATCAGTGTGTCACCAATGGATTTACCATTAATGGCACGATACGATTTTCGTTAAACGACAACTACTACTCCGCTACATACCAAAATATATCAGTCTATTCTAACGAATACAGCTATACGCTTCCTTCAGGAACACTCCATCTCACATTAGATGAATATTGGCAAGTACAAAGCTATGATCTTCAACTCGAATCTTCTATGTTTGAAGATAAAACCAAGCATGTCACATACTACTTTAAAAATCTCCATCAAACAATCCAATTACAAAACAAAATAATCACTGCTTCTACCAATACGCAATTTAAAGCTAGCTGCCAAAACGAATGGCTAACCATTCGTACAATCTCACCTTTTCAAATCCCTCAGGGCTATAATAGTTGCCCCGTAGCTGGTATTCTCACGGCCAAAAATAGCCATGATGACATTAAAGTCGTCTGTAACCAGGATACCAGCATAGATGTAATTGATAATCAAAGTGGCCAAAAGATAGAACACTACCCCAACTGTCACGCAATACCTAGCAACGATATCTGCGCAGAGTAGCCCCTACTCTGCGATGTTTCTAATATCTACATACTCCCCGCTTGGAAACTCTAGCAGCTTTGCAAAATTGTCACTCAGTAGTAGTGCCGCATCCATTGGATCGAGCCTTTTTGAGTTTGCCAAACGCTCTACTACGGGAAACTTTTTGCGATCGGCATGCGTGAGGATATACTCCATCATAGGCGTCTCGATAAGTCCAGGCGCTAAGGCCGTGAGGTGCGTATATGGCATCTCCGCCGCATAGAGGCGAATGAGCATGTTCAGAGCCGCTTTGCTAAGGCTGTAAGCGTTCCAGCCTCTTGCACCACTCACGCTTGCTCCACTGCTAATAGCTACAATCTGCTTGATGGTACGATTTTTCAAACAGTCCAAAATCACCTTGTTGGCATAAACGTTGAGGTTCATTACGGTCTCTATCTCATGGATGGAGGTCTCGCTCATATCTTTGAGCTCGCCAAGGATGCCGGCATTGAGGATGGCGAGATCGATCTCTTCCTCTGCTAAAAGTTCCTCAACCACTGGCGCGATCTTTTCCAAGCTATGAAGATTAAGGGATGCGAAACGGAGACTCTCAAACCCTTGCAAACTTTTTGGCAAAAAGCGGCTCACCGCATAGACCTCTTCGCCAGCTTCCAGATAAAGCTTAGCCAATGCCTCCCCAAGCCCGCTGCCAATACCTGTGATGAAGATTTTCATAGTCGCTCCTTTGTATCACATCATAATGTGCAAAAAGTTTGTCGAATGAAAACTTTGCAATTGTAACTTGGAAACTTTATGATGGCCATAGGCTAAAAAAGCGCGCTCAACCCGAAGGGCACTTGCCGTTCGCGCTTTTTAATAAAGTTTCCAAGTGTTGCTACGCAAAAATTGCAACTCGTTTGAATGAGACAAAGCTTTTTGGTTAAATCAGTCTATCTGCACATTTCTCCTGTGATAGCGCTGCACGATATCTGGATCGGGAATGAGGCTCACTTTGGCTTTCTCTTTGCTCTCATATGGCACTTGCGAGAGCACGTAGCGAATGGACTCAAGGCGCGCCATCTTTTTGTTGTTGGAATTGACGATTATCCAAGGGCTATAGGTGGTATGGGTGCGGCTAAACATTTCTTCTTTGTATTGCGTTATCTCATCCCAAAGCTCCTGGGCTTTTTTATCCACGGGGCTTAACTTCCACTGCTTGAGAGGATTTTTCATGCGCTCCTCAAAGCGCCTCTTTTGCGTCTCTTTAGAAATTGAAAACCAAAACTTAATCAAAATAATGCCATCATCAATCAGAGCGTGCTCAATCTCTGGGACCTCTTTCATAAACTTCTCATACTGCTCTTTAGTACAAAATCCATAGACTGGCTCTACGATGGCTCTGTTATACCAGCTTCTGTCAAAAAACGCGATCTCTCCCGGATTTGGGAGTTGGGCAAAGTAGCGCTGGAAATAGAACTGTCCCTTCTCCACTTCAGTTGGCGCCGGCAAGGCCACGACGCGATATTTTCTAGGATTGAGGTGCATCGTAAAACGCTTGATCGCTCCCCCTTTGCCCGCGGCATCTCTTCCTTCAAATATGATCATAAGCCGCTTTTTATTCTCATATACCCAATTTTGCATTTTTATAAGCTCGATCTGCAGCTTCGTTAACTCCTCCTCATACTCCACCTCTTTGATTGCTTTGGAAATTTTTTTCTTTTTCACAAGCATCTTGAGCCCGGTTTTGGTGCGAAGTTTATGGATTTTATCTTCAAGATCTTCTAATTTTGCTTTGA
>WGBC01000099.1 GCA_015494535.1 Nitratiruptor sp.
TAAGAGGCTACGTATTGCAGAGCAAAAAAGTGAACCTCTCAAGAAAAAATATCGAGCCAATAGCGGAACTGCCAGAGTTCAACGGCACTGTCATTTATCGCTGTGAACCTGTATTGCAGTTTAGCCCTTTTACCAACAAAGCGCATCAGCTGCAAGAGAGTGGCAAACTGTATGCAAGTGAAACATTTTTAGAGGAATTTGGGTTGCAAGAGGGTGATAAAGTTAATATTCAAAAAGATGATATTACTATTACAGTAGAAGTAGCGCTAGATGACAAGATCGCCTCTGGCGCATATATAGGCACATTTGATAGAGATGTAGCGACGGAATCGCTCTTTGAGGGATATAGATTTACAGAAGTTCTATTGCAAAAGGTGTGATATGGATGGTGCATTCGTTATAGAGACGATCATTAAGATTTTGATAGTCTTGGGACTGTTTTCCGCATTAGCCGGTTTTGGTACCTATGTGGAGCGTAAAGTATTGGCCTTTATGCAAAGGCGTTTAGGACCAATGCATGTGGGTCCATACGGGCTTTTGCAGGTATTGGCGGATGGTATCAAGCTCTTCACCAAAGAGGATTTTATCCCCAAAGGTGCCAATAGAGTGATTTTTATGATAGCGCCTGTCATCACCGCTGCAACGGCTTTCATTGCTATGGCGGCCATCCCGATGTTTCCAGAGTTTACGCTCGGCGGTTATACCGTCAAGCCCATCATTTCTGATATAAATGTAGGACTTTTGTTTGTACTTGGCGTTATGGCGACTGGCCTTTATGGACCACTACTAGCGGGTATGGCTTCGCAGAACAAATGGAGTATTTTGGGAGCTGCGAGGACTGCTATCCAGTTTTTGAGCTACGAAGTGGTAACTGGTCTCTCTGTGCTAGCACCTGTTATGATCGTAGGATCTCTTTCGTTAATCGATTTTAACAACTATCAAGCAGGAGGCGTAAGTGATTGGCTTCTTTGGAAGCAGCCTGTGGCATTCGTGCTCTTTTTAATTGCTGGGTTTGCCGAAACCAACAGAACGCCATTCGATCTTTTAGAACATGAAGCAGAAGTTATCTCTGGTTATGCGACAGAATATAGTGGTATGAGATGGGGTATGTTTTTCATCGGTGAATATGCCAACATGTTTACGCTGGGATTTCTTGCAAGCCTCATTTTCCTTGGTGGATTTAACGATCTTTGGTTTATCCCAGGAGCCATTGCTATACTACTCAAGGTGTTTTTCATATTTTTCTTTTTGCTATGGACAAGGGCTTCATGGCCTCATGTAAGACCTGATCAGTTGATGTGGCTCTGTTGGAAGGTGCTTATGCCAATAGCAGTTATTAATGTGGTCGTCACTGGTATAGTGATGATGTTTTAAGGGGGAATTATGAGCGGTTTAGAACAATTTAAAGATAGAAACGTCTCACAAAACTACTATAAAGTCAAAATAGAGCCATATCCCAAGACACCTTGGGAGAAATTCAAAAGGGTGGTAAAAAGAACATTCAAATTGGAGCTTTTTGTAGGTTTGAAAATCACTCTTTTGGAGATGATACGTTTCAATATACATACGATCCAATATCCAAAAGAGAAACTACCGATTGCTCCACGTTACAGAGCCGTGCATAAATTACTGCGACTTTTGGAGAGTGGGACAGAGCGCTGTATTGGGTGTGGGCTTTGTGAGAAAATATGTATTGCCAACTGTATCAGGATCGATACCAAAGTGGACGAATTTGGTAGAAAAGTCCCTACGGAATATACGATAAATTTTGGACGATGTATTTTTTGTGGATACTGCGCGGAAGTTTGTCCAGAGTTGGCAATTGTCCACGGTCCTGATTATGAGAATGCAAGTGAACAAAGAGCACATTTTGCACTCAAAGAGGATATGCTCACGCCACTTGACAAACTCAAAGAACAAAAAGAGTTCCCAGGATTTGGTGCGCCAACGCCGGCTGCTGATCAACTAATCAAAAAAACGCCATTAGCGTATTAAAGGTGATGAAATGGTAGAAGCTGTTGCCTTTTATCTTTTTGCGGCACTGACGATTGCAATGTTTGCAATTACAGTAATGAGTAAGAATGTTCTTTACTCTATGAGTTCGCTTGCAGCAGGTATGATCTTTATTTCTGCGTTTTTCTTTTTGCTAGATGCTGATTTTTTAGGCGTCGTACAAATCATCGTCTATAGTGGTGCGGTTATGGCGCTTTATGCGTTTGGTATGATGTTTTTCGATGCCACAAAAGATGTAAAAGAGAAAAATCCATCTAAAAAAATTGTTTTCTTCTTGAGTGGAATGATTGCGCTACTGCTTGTAATCATACTTCTTAGCCCAATAATTTCCGAGAAAGTCAAAGCACTCTATCCTATGAGTGAAGAAGTGGGTAACGCAGAGGCTGTAGGTGTTGTGCTCTTTACCAAATACCTTGTGCCATTCGAAGTTGCCGCTATAATGCTACTTGTAGCTATGATCGCAGGTATCATACTAGCAAGCAAAAGAATGGATGAGAGTATTACTTTGAAAATCGATCAAGAGATTGAAAAAGAACAAAAGGGCGAACTATGATTACGCTGACACATTATCTGGTTTTGGCAGCGATTCTTTTTAGTATAGCGCTGGTGGGTATATTACGTAGGAAAAATCTTTTGATGCTCTTTTTTGCTACAGAGATAGCCCTCAATGCTGTCAATATCGCATTTTCTGCGATATCGAAGTATTATGGAGATTTGACTGGTCAGCTTTTTGCATTTTTCATCGTCGCGATAGCAGCAAGTGAAGTTGCAGTAGGTCTTGGTCTCTTGATAATTTGGTACAAGCGTCGCGGTACGATAGATCTCGATTCTCTACAATCTATGAATGGATAGGGGATAGGTATGGAAAAATATTTACTCATTGCGCTCTTTTCGCCGCTAGTAGGTTCACTTTTTGCCGCGCTTTTTGGTGCAAAGCCAAAGAGGCTTTTGACTGGTATCGTCACATCTGCTTTGCTTTTTGTATCGCTTATTAGTTCATTGATCTTGCTTGTGCATATAGCAAGCAGTGACGATATAGTACGAGTAAAGCTTTTCGATTGGATTACCGTAGGAAGTCTTAATATTCCTTTTGGCTTTGTAGCCGATCAAGTGTCTGTGATAATGATGGTGACGGTTACTACTGTCTCAGCCTTGGTGCATGTCTATTCTATCGGCTACATGGAACATGACAAGGGTTTTAACAGATTTTTCAGCTATCTAAGCGCTTTCGTTTTTTCTATGATGGTGCTTGTGATGAGCGATAACTTCGCCGGGCTCTTTATTGGCTGGGAAGGCGTTGGTCTTTGTTCATGGCTTCTAATTGGTTTTTGGTACCACAAAAAAGATGAGACGAGAGACATCAATCCATCTATCAGTCCATCTTGGGCTGCTAACGAAGCATTCATCATGAATAGAATTGCCGACTTAGGCATGTTATTGGGACTATTTCTTATCTATTGGCATGTTGGTTCTTTGCAGTACGATGTGGTGTTTGCACACGTTGATTTGCTCAATATAGGCCTTGTGACTTTAATTGGCATTTTCCTCTTCATTGGAGCTATGGGTAAGTCGGCCCAATTTCCACTCCATACATGGTTGGCGGATGCTATGGAGGGTCCAACGCCTGTATCTGCCCTTATCCACGCAGCGACAATGGTTACTGCTGGTGTCTATCTGGTAGTGCGTGCATTTCCTATATATTCACAAATACCAGATATCGGTTTTTTCATCGCTTCACTTGGTGCGTTTGTTGCAGTATTCGCAGCTTCTATGGCATTAGTCAATACGGATCTTAAAAGAATTATCGCATATTCTACGCTTTCACAGCTTGGATATATGTTTGTAGCTGGTGGGCTTGGTGCATATTGGATAGCTCTTTTCCACCTCATGACGCATGCATTCTTTAAGGCATTGCTCTTCTTGGGTGCAGGTAACGTTATGCATGCTATGAATGACGAGCTGAACATTTTCAAGATGGGTGGGCTTCATAAAGTAATGAAATACACTGCCATCTTGATGATTATTGCCTCACTTGCTCTAGCCGGTATCTATCCATTTGCAGGTTTCTTCTCTAAAGATAAGATTTTGGAAGTGGCTTTTGATTCACAGCACTACATATTGTGGTTCATGCTTTGGCTTGGTGCAGGTATGACGGCGTTTTATAGCTTTAGATTGATTATGCTTGTATTTTTTGGAGAAGAGCGCTACAAAAAATATGGATTTCATCCGCATGAAGCGCACTGGTACATGCTTCTAGCGATGGCCCCTCTTGCTATTTTGGCTATCATTGCAGGATTTTTCGAAGAGTCTTTTGAACATTTTGTTACAAAAATCTTGCCTGAGTATCACTTCCACGTGCATGGCATTGTAACTGTTGCTCTTATAGGCGTTACAACACTCATTGCTCTTAGCGGCATCGCCTTTGCCATATATAAATATAGCAAGGGCGGTTTTAGCGAAAAATGGAAAGAGCATCCTATATATAAACTACTCTACAATCAATACTATATCCCTATCATTTATGAAAAGGTTTTCACTGAACCTTATAAAGAGCTCAGCAAAATTGCGTGGAAAGAACTCGATTTGCGTGTAGTTGATGCAACCGTCGATTTCATTGCAAACGTCGTATACAAAAGTGGTTTCGCGGGTCGTGTGGTACAGAGCGGTAACCTCTCGAAAATGTTGCGATGGATGGTTATAGGCCTTTTGGTATTGATCGTGTTAGTCATTGTATATAGCCCGGTAAGGTAAGGAGAGAATTTATGGATCATATTTTGTCGTTATTAGTCTTTTTCCCCGCACTTGCTGGTATGCTGGGGTTTATAGTCAAAAAAGAGAATATCAAAGTATACGGCATCACCGTAGCCACTATTGAGTTTGTACTATCTCTGATACTTTGGTTGGTATTTGATCCTTCAAATGGTGGATTTCAGTTTGTTGAGTTCATTCCACTAATACCAAATTATGGGATCAACTACTACTTAGGTGTAGATGGGATATCACTCTTTATCATCATTCTTTCTACATTTATTACTCTTGTTGGGCTAATTTCATTGAATATTGAAAAGAATCTCAAAAACATGATCATCTCCTTGTTATTCTTGGAGATGACCATGGTGGGTGTCTTTGTTGCTCTTGATGCAGTTGTTTTCTATATTTTCTGGGAGCTCTCACTAGTGCCTATGCTTTATATTATTGGTTACTGGGGTGGAGAGCTTAGAGTCTATGCGGCTATCAAATTCTTCCTCTATACATTCTTTGGATCGTTGATTATGCTTGTTGGTATGTTGTTCCTGGCATATCTCTACTATCTTGCCACCGGGACTATTAGTTTCGCCATACCAGATTGGCATAGACTAATCTTGCCATATGATTATCAAATCTGGCTTTTCTTGGCCTTTTTTCTTGGTATGGCTATCAAAGTGCCGATGTTTCCATTCCATACATGGCTTCCATATGCGCACGGGCAAGCACCTACAATAGGTTCCGTTATTCTTGCCGCAGTCCTATTGAAGATGGGTACCTATGGTTTTGTCCGCTTTTTGTTGCCAATTTTTCCTGATGCATCGGTTGCGCTTATTGCACCTATCGCGTTCCTATCTATCGTCATGGTCATCTATACTGCAATGGTAGCTTATGCACAAGAGGATATGAAGCAAGTAATCGCTTATAGTTCCATATCCCACATGGGAGTTATTGTGCTTGGAACGTTCGCTATGAACGTAGAAGGTATAGCAGGTTCAATTTTCTTAATGATTAGCCACGGTATAGTAAGTGGCGCTCTATTTATGTTGGTGGGTAATATTTATGATCGACGCCACACTAAACTTTTGAGTGAGTTTGGTGGTCTTGCATCCGTAATGCCGAAGTATGCAACAATTTTTGGCATCGTATTGATGGCTTCAGTCGGTTTACCGCTAACGATTGGCTTCGTAGGAGAATTTCTAAGCCTTATGGGTATTTACAAAATTTCAGCGGCATATGCATTCTTGGGAGGTACAGGGATAATTCTTGGTGCTGCTTATATGCTCAGAGTTTATAAATTGGCTTTCTTTGGACCTCTTACAAATGAAAAGAACAAAAATTTACCGGATCTTAACTGGAAAGAGTTGACTTCACTTGTATCATTGGTAGCAGTCATCATTTGGCTCGGTGTGAATCCTAATCCTGTGCTGAAGCCTATTAATGCTAGCGTTGAAAGCATGTTACAACTCATGGAGAAAAAAGCTATAACAAAAGAGGCAAAAGATATTTTTGCCCACAATAAAGTGGAATTGGAGGCGAAATAATGGAGCCAATTAAAGTAAGTTTAGAATCGCTCAATCTTGCTACTCTGTTTCCTATGTTGATAGCTGTTGGAGGCGGCTTGACGATATTGATTATAGATCTTATAAAAGAGTCGTTGCATAAATCTCTTTATGTAATGATTGCAATTCTCTTTTTGGCTCTTGATCTAGGAGCGGTTATAGGTCTTGATATTAATACACGAGGTTTTTTCGATGTGATGTTTGTGGATGGTATAGCCTATCTTTCGCAAATAATTGTCGTTGTCGCATCTATGCTTTTCATTCCACTGGCACTCACGTCAAAAAGATTTCATGAATTCAGCTTACCTGAGTTTTTCGCTCTCTTTTTGTTTATGGTAGCTGGATTTCAATTTATGGTGGCAAGCGACAATCTTATCTTGATTTTCGTGGGACTAGAGACCGCTAGTTTGGCACTTTACACACTCATCGCACTCCACAACAGAGAGAAATCTTTCGAAGCGGCAATTAAATATTTCACTATGGGTGCATTAGCTGCTGGATTTTTTGCTTTTGGATCAGCACTGCTATATGGACTTACAGGAAGCGTCGAAATTTACAAAATTGCAGAAGTATTAGCAGATCGATCATATGAGCCTATGTGGGTAGTGCTTTTGGCTGCGGCTTTCATGATTGCTGCACTTGGATTTAAGCTTTCAATGGTGCCATTTCACACCTGGACGCCTGATGTTTACGAAGGAGCGAGCGCAGCCCTTGCTGGCTACATGTCTGTCGTACCAAAAATCGCAGGCTTTGTCGTTGCAATGAGACTTTTTGAATTTTTGATTCATAGTGATGTTACTTGGGTGAGAGATATTCTTTATCTAGCTGTTGTAGTTACGATGACATTTGCCAATATCGTGGCGCTCGTGCAAAAAGATGTAAAAAGGATGCTTGCATATAGCTCCATCAGTCATGCTGGTTTTGTCATGGCAGCGATCATGATCGGGACTACGCAAGCAAACAGTGGGCTCTTTTTGTATTGGATATTGTTTTTGTTTACAAACCTTGGCGCCTTTACCATGCTCTGGATCTCCAGACACAAATCTCAAATCTGGCACGACAGGTTCGATCACCCATATGAAAAATTTTCTGGTCTTGTGCAGATAATGCCTATGGCTGCGACAATTATGGCAATTTTTATGCTCAGCCTTGCAGGTGTGCCTCCATTTAGCCTCTTTTGGGGCAAGCTCTACATTATGGGTGCAGCAGTCAATTCCGGTTATATCGTTTTGGCAATTATTATGGCTATCAACAGTGCGATAAGCGCATATTATTACCTCAAACTTATTGTCTATATGTTTATGCGTGAGCCAATCAGCGACAAGCAGGTAGTATATTTTAAAAATGCCTCTTTATCACTTAAAACGATCGTGGGTATTTCTGCCACTTTTACGATTCTCTCAGTCCTTTTCATATCCCCACTTCTTAACTACATTACAGAAGTGGTGAGAGTTAGCGGATTTTAATCTGCTAGCTCTTCAATAATCGCTTTTTTCAATTTTTCAATAGGTAAAAAGACCTTATCAGTAAACTGCGTTTTGTTGAATGTCCTTTGCCTTTTGGCAAGCTGTGCAGTATGCGTGCTGATAGAGGATTTTAGTTCTTCAATAGAAGAAATCTTGCCATCTAAGTAACTAAGAGTCTCTTTAATGCCAATGGCTTTCATAGGGGTAACTGCACGAGAGTATTTTTTCTCCAGATAGTATATCTCGTCAATCAGTCCCATTTTGATCATCTTCTTTGTTCTTTTTTTTATTCTATCAAGAAGTTTTTCTTTTTGTATGTCGATGGCGAAGATTTTGCACGAAGCGATTTTATGCGGGGGATTTTGTCGAAAATATGCGCTTGGGGGCAAGCCGGTAGCGTACGCTATAAGTAGACCTTTTTCGATGCGATATCTATCTTGCGGTGAGATATGTTTTGCAAACGATAGATCGATTTTTTTCAAACATGCGTAAGCTTCTGGCAAAGAGTCCATAAGTTTTGCCACTTTGCTTTTAGTTTCTTCGTCGATTGTAGGCAATGGCGAAATACCATCGATGAGGGTTTTGAGATAGAAGCTGCTACCACCGACTATAATGAGATTTTTGCCCTCTTTTTTCGTTGCCTCCTTGGCTTGGCTATATATTTGAATGTATCGCTCTACGCTGAAATATTCATTTGGATAGATTATATCCACGCCAAAATGTGGCACGAGAGCTAGCTCCTCCTTGCTAGGCTTTGCTGAAACGATATCGATCTCTTTATAGATACTGAGGCTATCCAATGAGAGAATATTTGCATTGCATCGTGTGGCTATTTCGATCGCGAGAGCACTTTTGCCGCTTGCTGTAGGACCTATTATTGCTATCTCTTTCATAGCGCAATTATAGTATAATTTGCAAACTTTCAAAAAAGAGGTTTTGATGGGAAATTTAGCGAAGTTGCTGCGAGATTTCAACGAGTTTGTGATGTTTAAGCATACGATCTTTAGCCTCCCTTTCATTTTCATTGCCATGATTGTGGCTGCACAGGGGTGGTTTGGTTGGAGGCTGTTTGTTTTGGGGTTATTGGCTGCTATGTTTGCTAGAAATTTTGCCATGGGCGTAAATAGATACCTTGATAGAGACATAGATAGACTTAATCCCCGCACAGCCAATAGACCAAGCGTGGATGGGCGTATTTCGGAGCCTGTGCAGCTGCTCTTCATAGCCATAAACGCGGTTGGCTTTATAGTCGTGAGTTATTTTATAAATAGCCTAGCTTTGATGCTCTCGATTCCTTTTTTGATCATTTTAGGCGGATATAGCTATTTTAAACGCTTTAGCGAGTTTGCGCATCTTGTTTTAGGCGTGGCTTTGGGGCTAGCGCCCATTGCGGGAGTTATTGCGGTAGAAGCGAAAGTGACGATGTGGTCGCTGCTTTTAGCCCTTGGCGTGATGTTTTGGGTAGGGGGGTTTGATCTTCTGTATGCTTTGCAAGATATGGAGTTTGATAAAAAGATGGGGCTATATTCCATTCCTTCACGCTATGGTAAAGAGTGCACACTCTTTATTTCCAAAATATTTCATTTATTGAGTGTGCTCTTTTGGCTGCTTTTCGTGATGGAAGCGCATCTTGGTTTTTTTGCATATATGGCAGTGATATTTGCAGCAATAATGCTCTCCTATGAGCACAAGATCGTTAACGGAGACATCGATAAAATTGATAGGGCATTCTTCACTGTCAATGGATATTTAGGAATAGTTTTTTTGATTTTCATTATTTTAGATGTAGTCTTTTGAGAATTTGCAAAACCTCCTCATCATCCACGTCATACCACCTCTTATATGCATCCGCAACCGCATAAAAGGGTGATGGGGTATAGAGGGCTATCACTTCGTCCACAAGATTTTGCAAGTAGGCTACTATACGGGGCGAGGTTGTGGGAACTGCGATGATGATCTTTTTAGGATGCTGTTTTTTTATCATTGAAATGGCAGCCAACATGGTAGAGCCCATCGCTATGCCATCATCTGTAAGGATGACGATTTTATCCTGCAAGCTCTTTAGCTGCCTGCCACCTCGTAGCACCTGGATGCGATGCGCTATTTCATTTGATTGTCTCTTGATTTCTCTATAGATATCCTCTTGGCTAACATCTTGCAAAGCCTCTTCATTGATTTAGATGGTATAATCTTCGCAAATTGCTCCATATCCGCTCTCTGTAGTCCAAGGATACTGGAGCTTGCGACACATAATGAGATCGAAATCGACTCCCAAAAGCTGGGCTATCTCAGCGCCAACTTCTACGCCTCCACGAGGAATGGCAAGCACGATGACATCAGGATTGTTGGCGTAATGCTGCAAAACCTGCGCCAAATGCCTTCCCGCATCTTTTCTATCTTTGAA
>WGBC01000100.1 GCA_015494535.1 Nitratiruptor sp.
GATATTTGGCCGGATGATTGCCAAGGGTGCGCCCACCAAATCCAATGAGTGCGCCATTGGGCGAGTAGATGGGAAAAGTGATGCGATCCATCATCCTCGCATACACCCTCTGGCCATCTTGGGCCAAGATGCCAGCCTTGATGGCTTCAGGTATGGGGATGTAGTGCTTTTTGAGATAATCGATTTGTATCTGACCGCTAGGAGCGTAGCCTAGTTCAAACTTTTCGATCGTAGCTTCGCTGACACCTCTTTTGTGTAGATACTCCATCGCCTCTTTGTTTTTTGCAAGCTCTTTTTTGTATAGGGCGTTAACGGCCTCAAGAGCGCTAAAGAGGTTTTTGGCAGGGTTGTTGGTGTTGGTGTAGGTGAGGGAGAAATTGTACATAGATGCTAGCTTCTCAATCGCCTCTGGGTAGCTGAGCTTCTCATATTCCATCACGAACGTGATAGCATCGCCCCCTTTACCACATCCAAAGCAGTGAAATATCTGCTTCGCTGGGCTCACTACAAAACTTGGGGTATCTTCGTCGTGAAATGGACAGAGTGCTTTGTAGCTGCTGCCAGCCTTTTTGAGCTCGATGTAGTTGCCTATGACATCGACGATGTCGAGTCTGTTTTTGAGCTGTTCGATGGAGGTTTTATCTATCATTTTTTCATTATACCATAATGGTATAATTGCACCAAAGGAGCCCGATTGGAGTATTTGATACAAAATAGAGACCCACTTTTTAGCTTGATTATTTTTGTAGGACTCATATTTATCATCTCCTTTTTTAGCTATGTGTGGGCTATGGGGCGCAGCAAGAAGCAAAAGGAATCATTAGAGAGCTTTTTTGCCAAATTTCGTAACGACGCCAATGAGGGCATCGATGAACTTTTGCGGCGTAACGACTCCAAAGAAGCTCTTTTGCTTTTAGCGCAAGCCTATACCAAAAGCGGCGACTATGAAAAAGCGATAGCCATCTATACGCATCTCAAAGATAGATTCGATCAAAAAGATATTCTTTTGGAGCTTGCCAAACTCTATAGCAAGGCTGGTTTTTTAGCTCGAAGCATGGCAATGCATGAGGAGATTTTGCGCTTTTTTCCAAGGGATCGTAAGGCGCTAAGAAATCTATTGCTCTTGTACGAGAAGATGGGCAAGCTTCAAGATGCCTTGGCTGTGGGCGAGATTTTGGAAGAACTTGGCGAGAGCGGCTTGAATCGTGCCTATATCCAAGCGCTTATCGCCATCAAAGAGAGCGATACCCGGCGGCTTTTGCAACTTTACAATGATCATCCCAAGCTTTTACGCCCCATTTTCGAATATCTGTTTCGAGAGGATTATATACTAGCTTGGCGGCATCTGCAGCCAGGAGATTATGTGAAGATAGTGGATATTTTATGGTATTTGCCAAAAGAGAAAATCCAAACCGACGATCCATTTTTGCAAGAGATCTACAGCGCCAAAGGCTATGTGGATATGGTAAGAGAGAGCCAGATTTTCGCCTTTGATCTCTTACTACACTATCCAAAGGCAGAACTTGAATTTGAATATGTATGCACGTCATGCAAGAGTACCTATCCCTTCGCCTTTTACAGGTGCACGCAGTGCGCGAGTATTGGTAGCTGCGAAGTGGAGATGATAATTACGCAAAAAAAGAGGAGCAATGAAGAAAATTACACTTTTTAGCGATGGATCGAGCCTTGGCAACCCTGGCCCCGGGGGGTATTGCGCCATTTTGCGATACAAAGATCACGAAAAAGTCATTTGCGGAGGAGAGCCCCACACCACCAATAACAGAATGGAGCTCAAAGCTGTTATTGAGGGTTTGAAAGCTCTCAAAGAGCCTTGTATCGTGGAAATTTATAGCGATTCTACCTATGTGGTGCAGGCCATCAACAAATGGCTAGAGGGATGGATCAAAAAAGGATTCAAAAACGTCAAAAATCCTGAGCTTTGGCAAGAGTTCGTAGAAGTTGCCAAGCCCCATCGCATCAAAGCCTACTGGGTCAAAGGCCACGCTGGGCACGAGGAGAATGAAAGATGTGATAAAATAGCAAAGCAGATGGCGCAAAGCTTTCAAGGCTGAAAGCCACACAGGAGAGAGTATGGAGAGACTCAAAGAGTTTGAGAAGATTTTGGGATACAGTTTCAAGGACAAAGAGCTACTCAAAGAGGCGCTCACGCATAAAAGCTATAAAAGCCCCGTCAATAATGAGCGTTTGGAGTTTTTGGGCGATGCGGTGCTGGATTTGATAGTGGGAGAGTATTTATTTAAGAAGTTTCCAAAAGCGAATGAAGGAGAGCTTTCCAAACTTCGTGCCTCTTTGGTCAATGAAGAGGGGTTTGCAAAGCTCGCCAATAGGTTAAAAATAGGGGACTTTATCTTCATCTCCCAAGCGGAAGAGAATAATCATGGACGCACTAAACCTAGCCTGCTCTCCAACGCTTTCGAGGCGGTAATGGGAGCGATATATTTAGAAGTTGGCTTGGAGCGTGTGAGGGAAATCGCATTGGAGCTTTTGGAAGAGGCCTATCCAAAGATCGATCTTAACTCCCTCTTTAAAGATTACAAAACCACCCTCCAAGAGCTTACGCAAGCGCGCTATGGCGTCACGCCTACCTACAAACTACTTGGATCATCGGGTCCCGATCACAAAAAAGAGTTCGAAGTAGCGGTGCAGCTGCATGATGAGACGATCGCCACTGCGAAAGGACGCAGCAAGAAAAATGCCCAGCAAGAGGCTGCTAAAAAGGCGTTAGCGATTTTAAAGGCAAAAGATGAATAGTTTTGGCATCAAATTTCGCTTCACTACCTTCGGCGAATCTCACGGCAAGGCGATAGGGTGCGTGGTGGATGGCGTGCCGGCGGGACTTGCGATAGATGAGGAGTTTGTTCAAAGTGAGCTCGATAGAAGGCGACCAGGCAAGAACAAGTTCGCCACGCAGCGCAAAGAGAGCGATAGTGTAGAGATCTTAAGTGGCGTTTTTGAAGGCAAAGCAACTGGTACGCCCATTGCCATGGTGATATTCAATAAAGATCAAAAATCCAAAGACTACTCCAGCATCAAAGATATTTTCCGCCCAGGGCATGCAGATTTTACCTACTACCATAAATATGGCATCAGAGATTATCGGGGTGGTGGCAGAAGCAGTGCCAGAGAGACAGCAGCAAGAGTGGCTGCGGGGGCTGTGGCAAAGCTGCTGCTTAGAGAGTTTGGCATAGAGGTGGAAGCTGGTGTGTGCGAAGTGGCTGGCATTGAAGCTAAGGGGTATGACTTTGCCTATGCAAAAAGCAGTGAGATTTTTGCCCTCGATCCAGATATGGAAGAGCAGCAAAAAGAGGCGATTCTCAAAGCAAAAGAGCGTCATGACAGCGTAGGGGGTGCTGTGCTTGTGAGAGCTAGGGGTGTGCCTGTAGGGCTAGGTGAACCGATCTACTACAAACTCGATGCCATCCTTGCCAACGCACTTATGAGTATCAACGCCGCAAAGGCTGTAGAGATTGGTTTAGGGATAGAGGCCAGCAGACTGTATGGATCGCAAAACAACGATCAAATGAGTAGTGAAGGCTTTTTGAGTAACAACGCTGGCGGCATACTTGGGGGCATTAGCAGCGGTGAGGATGTGGTGGCGAAAGTCTATTTCAAGCCCACGCCTTCCATCTTTCAGAAGCA
>WGBC01000101.1 GCA_015494535.1 Nitratiruptor sp.
AGCTCCTTGATGAGATCTTTGTGAAAATCTTCAAGATCGAATTTCATGAGTTTTTTCTTGGCAATTTTCTCTTTTTTGGTGCTAGCTCCCTTCATATCGAGTTGCACCTTGATCTTGAACATTTTCTTCGTTGGCAGTATCACAAAATCCTCGGCCCCTACCTCTTTGGCCATAAGCTCTATAGTCTTTTGCAATCCCAAACGGCTAGTTGGCTCTACCGCTATGGTAAACCAGAGATTAAAGTCGTGATCTCTTTCATAGTTGTGCGATACCCCCGGATGGGTATTGATAAATTTGGCTGCCTTTTCTATGTCATCTACCTTAAAAGCTACTAACGAAGAGGCGTAGCCTAATGATTTGGTATCGAATATCCCGGAAGTTTGCCTGATTATCCCCTCATCTTTATACTTTTTATAGATCTCTAACGCCTCCTCTTCGCTGATACCTAACTTTTGTCCAAGCTCCAAAAAGGGGCGTTTTCTTATGGGAAACTCTTTTTGGATTAGCGTTAAAAACTCCTCGTGCATGAATCACCTTTTTTATTTTTATTCTAATGGCTTTGTGCTTTCGTTTCCTTGATAGCTATCAACAAAGCGGGCTCTTACATATGCTACAATTTCCAAAAAGGAGCGATATGAGTTTTTTCCCGGCTCTTTTGAATCTCAAAGATCAAAAAATTGTAGTCATTGGCGGAGGCAAGATCGCTACGGACAAGGTGGGACATCTGCTAGATTTCACCAACAACATCACCATAGTTGCTCCAGCCATCGTGGATGAGAGACTGCATACATATATTCAAGAGCATAATCTCCACTACATTCCACGAGCCTATGAAAAGGGAGATATCCAAAGCTTCTTCATAGCCATCGTGGCAGTGGATGATATAGCTTTGCAAAAAGCAATCTATGAAGAGTGCCAAGAGCATAAAGTCCTTTGCAACGCCGTCGACAGCATTGAGTATTGCGACTTTATCTTTCCATCCTATATCAAAGAGGGCGATCTTATTGTTGCTTTTTCTACCAGCGGGGCGTCTCCTGCATTGTCAAAGTATCTTCGCCGCGCCATCCAAAAGCTTCTGCCTAATGATATAGCTGAGTTTCTACAAAAGCTAAAATCTCTGCGCTCCACCTTGCCAAAAGGCAAAGAGCGCATGCAACTACTTGATGGCAAAGCAAAAGAGTACATTCAAAAACATTTCAAGGATCTCTAATGTTTAGTAAAAAACTTATTTGGGCATTTCTCTTTATCTTCATCTTCCTTAGTATCACCGCGCTGCTTGAAAATATGCCCGCACCCAAAAACAAAAGGGTATATGAGGCGATTTTGCCCTATTTTCCTTACAAAATCACCAAAGAGCTTGGAGGAATTGACATTGTAGATAAAAAAACTGGCAAAGATCTCGATATTGCCAATGCAAAAGTCTATCAAGCATATGATGAAATGCTAAGAAAATGGGGCAAAACGCATCTAAGAGTTGATGGCGATAAGCTCTTGATCCTCGATGACAACCAAAAGGTCGTCAAATCTCTTACGCTCAACGAAAAAGAGAAGAAGTGGGTGGAGGAGTTTTTTGGCAAAGACTAAGGCATATCAAGAAACTTCAAAAGCCCTATGCCCTTTTTGCGCACTTCCGGGAAGGTGAGCACTTTTGAGCCACCATATTTGAGACGAAAGATGTTGAGCGCATCTTTGTTGCGCACGGGAATGAGATCGTCTCCCTTGGGTCCTTGCAGTCTGCTACCAAAGACATACAATGCCCCCTCTGCTTTTATCCACTTGCCGCTAAGATAATCTTTGACTAAAAGCTTTTTAAAATCTAGCTCATTTGTAACATTGTATTCAGGAAACTCATAAGGGCGCAAATAGAAATAAAACATCGATTTTGGGCAGCAAAAGAGGATCTCTTTGCCATTTTTTAGCTCAATTTTGGCCTGAAACTTTGGATATTTGTTCACGTCGATATGATAGACAAGATCCAGCGTTTTTGTAGCATTGGTTTCGGCTAGCAACAGCGTGCCTACTATCCAAATAAAAGCGAATATCTTCTTCATTACAACCTCCTAAAGCAGATCTCTTTTTCTAAAGACCCAAAATCCCGCAAAAGCAAATAGAGCACCAAGCACCAAAGGATAAAATACCGCATAAAACAAAAAGAGCTTATGGCCGAAGGTATCGAGCAAAAAATAAGCCACCGGCCCCATAACGGTAAGCTCCGGATCAAAAAGGCTAATAGCGCCTACTCTAAAAACCTCCAATGGATTGAGCAGCGCCAAGGCGATAATAAAATCGTCATTCCATCTGTTTGCAAGCATCAAACCTATCAATGCGATGTCGATAAACGCCAGCATCAAGATCCAGACCACAAAGCTAGCCCCCAAAGCTACGTCATGCGATTTCACGATGGTTGAGATAAAAAAAGCAATACCCAAAAAGAGCGCACAAAGGCTAAAGAGAAAGAGGCTATAAACTATTAATACCTTCCAAGGAAGCTCTCCTCCCTTAAATAGTCCCCATAAAACGCCAATTACTAGCGCTATCATCACGGGCACAAAAACGATAACAAATCTTCCAAGCATCTTACCCCAATAGTAATCTCGCAACGCTACGGGGAATGAGAGCATATACTCTAAAATTGCGCTCTCCCTATCGCCGCTAATGGATTTGACGGTGGTTATGAGGATAAATATCGGCAAAATTACGATTGTCACTTGCATATAGACCAATAGCAGCCTGCTTAGTCCAGTAAAGCCCATCACCACGCTATCGGTAATGCCCGTAATAAAAAAGAGCGCCATAAGTCCACCAAAGACAAGCAAATAGACAAAAAACCATTTACTCCTAGTGGACTCTTTTATATCAAGCTTTGCTACCAACAAAAGATTTCTCATCTGCCTATCTTCTCCACTTCTTTTTGCACCTCTTCAAAACTGAGGCTATTCTTTGGCGCTTCTTGAGGCAACACCGCACCATACCCATATCCCATTGGAGAGATATATCCTGGCACAAATCTTGCCTTTTTGGCATCTATCCATTTACCGCTTTTTACATCGGTAATCCAAATTTTTGTTATGTTAATCTCAGGATGCTCCAGCTTGTGCCACAAAAAGTAGCAGCCAATATCGTCAAATTTATAGACCCTATTTTTATCATCCACTGCCTGCACCGCAAACTTTCTCTCGCTTATCGCCATCTTGCAGCGCTCGCACATATCCCTATCCCAGTGCATCTTGGCTATCTCTTTGGTGAAATCCTTTTTCTCACATCCTCCAAAAGCTAACAGTAACAAGAAAAGATACATCCAATATCTATACTCTCTCATCCTCTATCACCTTACCAAGATCCATGTAGATTTTTCGATTAACAAGCGGTTCCACCTCCTCAATGCGATGTGTGACATAGATAGTAGTAGCACTATCAGGCATCTCTTGCAAAAGAGCGTAAAACTTCTCTCTTGCTTTTGGATCGAGATTGGCCGTTGGCTCATCAAAAATGAGCAGATCGCTTCTTTTGGCTAGGGCAATGGCTATGAGCATCTTTTGCTTCATTCCCCCGCTTAGCTTAAAAAATGGCTTGGCTAGGTGCTTACTAATATCAAGATCCATCCTGCTAGCCTCTTGCATGATGCTTTTTGGCGTAATGTGAGAGCTTTTGGATACATACTCCATAAGCTCATTGAGGCTTAGCTTAATTGGTGGGGGCGTTTGCGGAATGAAGCTTGTGCGTTTCAACACCTCTACTCTGTTTTTAACGGGATCGAATCCTTCAACTCTTACTTCACCCATGTCCAAATGATAAAAGCCAAGAATCGTGCGCACAAGCGTGGTCTTGCCCGCACCATTTGGCCCCATGAGGGCTATTTTATCACCCCGCTTAATCGTGAGAGTGATATGATCCAATACATTGGTATCCAAAAACCTCTTGGTAGCCTCTTTAATCGCTATCATACGAGATTCTTTAGCCTAAATTCGAAATTGTACGCATCTTCGTGGCACACATCAAAACATCTCGCACACATTATACAATCGCCATCTTTGACAAACTCTTTGGTAATGCCTTTTTCCTTACGCTCCTCGTCATATTTGGATTTGAAGCGCTCAAGCACATGCTCTTCAGGGCAAGCAATGAAACACGCGGCGCAGTGATCGCATTTGTCCATATCCCACTGCACTTTCATCGGACTCACCCAGCCAATGAAGCTATAGGTGGTGCCTATGGGACAGACATACTTGCACCAACCTCTTCTCGAATAGAAGATCTCAAAGGCAAGTATCACCAACACCCACACTATCGCCAAACTCCAGCCATAGACGATGAATCTGCTCAAAATCCCTACGGGATTGATCACTTCAAAGACCATATAGCCATCTATGGCGGCAGCCGCTAAGAAAATCGCCCAAAAGATGTAGCGCACTCTTGGATTGAATTTGTGCTCTTTGATGATATGTTTGCTCACAAGCTTTTGGTGAAAATACTCTCCTATCTCACTCAAAAGTCCATAGGGACAAACCCATCCACAAAACGCCTTGCCACCTACCAAAAAGTAAAAACCCACAATGGTAGAGACGCCAATGATGATATTGGTATGCACATGGTGCTCGGCCGCCAAGATCTCCAACGCCGCAAAAGGATCGATCAGGTGAAAACCAAGCAGCCTTGAGCCTGTGAGCGTCCCTTCCAAAAACTGGATATCGATATGGTATGACAAGAAAAAAGCCAAGTTTATGACAATGATACTTAACCATCTCCAAAAACGCCAAGTTGGGCGGATTTTCCCCTCTTTTGTTTTGTAATAAAGCGTGGAGAGCAAAGGTGCATGAATCAGCTCTCGCACGCTCCAGCTATATTTGTCCACGCTATCCCCCTATTGTGCGTTTTGTAGTTTTTGCGCAAATTGTGAAATCTCGTCTGCCAAAGATTCAAGCTTCTCTTCATCCATTTGCTGCAATAAGCCATACATTACATAGTTTTTGCGTTTACCACTCTTGAAATCTTTGAGCGCTTGCAGCAACTCATCTTTGCTTTTGCCAATAAGTTTTGGTCCAATCGTCCCTTCACCATTGATACCGTGGCATGAAGCACAGTTTCTTCGATACTCTGGACTTACCTCAAAGGCACTCATGCGGCCAGCTTTTTCCTTGAGGACTTTAAGCTTTTTCTCTTCCTCGCTCTCTTTAGGTTTTTGTGCTTTTTGCTGTTGAGGCTGCACTTTTTTTGCCATTGGAACCTCTTGCTTCGACTTCTCTATGATCTCTTTGATCATCTGCAATCTATGCACCTCACTATCAAGCCTTGCCATAAATAGGATTGCCCATACCGTAAGAGCCGCTGCGATAAGCGCGATAATGTGTCGTATCATTTGCTATCCTTTGCGTGATCTTTTAGAAGTTTTTGTACCTTTTTATTGAATGCCGCCACCTCGTCAGCAATGGCTTTGAGTTTTTCATCACTAAGTTTTCGTACAAGCTGCACCATCAAGACATTTTTTCTCTTGCCACTTTTGAAATCTTGCAACTGCTTGTAGATAAAATCGCCATCCTTATCCAAAAGCGAAGGTCCAATCACGCCATTTGCGTAATCGTCATGACAAGCAGAGCAGTAAATCAGAAAATCTTTACTCAGTTTATTCGCCCAAAGCGAGATTTGCACCTTTTGATAATTGTTCAATACATTCCTATAAGCGCCAAGTTTTGTATATTTACCCTCGTCCTCTGTGATTTGAGCCTCTTTTTTTTCCTGATAGGAGTAGTAAAACTCTCCCTTATCGAGGCTCTTTTTTTGAGCTTTTTGCTCCTTGACCGCACCTTCGGTGATGGTGATCTTGGCTGGCGCTTCCACCTCAGCCTCTTTCTTCTGCTCTTTTTTCTCGCAACCGCTTATCAGCAGTACCAGCGCAAAAGAGATAGCTATCATTCTTTTCATACCGTTGCCTTTTTATAAACTTCCTCGTAGGTTTTGTGAGGGATGATTTTGAGTACGTCAGTTGGACAGAGTTCCACGCACGCTCCGCATCCCACGCATTTATCCCTAATCTCTGGGATATATCCAGCACCCTTTTGCACCATGCCAATAGCTAAAGATTGCTCGGGATAGGGGCAAAGATCCGCACAAATTGTGCACTGCTTACCTACATA
>WGBC01000102.1 GCA_015494535.1 Nitratiruptor sp.
ATCGTAAAAAAAGCCAACAAGCTTTTCGTCTGGATACTTTTCTTGAAGCTTTTGCAAAAAGAAGTGGCTATCGACGCTACAGCAAATATGTACAAGCATCACCACACCTTGCCAAAATCAAAATCAATGTTGCACTCGCCAATATCAAATGTCACACTCTCATTGCTAAAATCTCCTACTTTTACATATCTTCCTTCGCTCCAGCGATAGACTTTTGCTATTTTTTCTTTTGGATCGACTATCACATAGTACAGCACCCCTTCTCGCTCATAGAGCTGGAATTTGAGGTTGATATCTTTGATAATACTAGAAGGACTCAACACCTCAAAAACTATCTTTGGAGGTCGTACAATGTAGTTTGGATTATCTATTGTGCCACAATAGACCATATTGTCTGGTTGCACCACAGTATCTTCGCTGATTTTCCAATCTACCGGCAAAAGCGTCATACACTTCTTGCAATTATCCAATGCTTCATCTAAAATTCTTGCGATCTTAGTACTCACTCTTTGATGCTCTATCATCGGCGCTGGTAGCATCGCATAGGGGATACCAAAAATAAGTTCCCATCTGCCTTCCCACTCTTTATACTCTTCATAGGTGTAATGAGGAAGATACTCAATCGCTACTGCCATCATCGAGCTCCTTTAGCCACATCTTTACTTCCGCATCGCTTGGCATACGCCAATCACCTCTAGGACTCAAAGCAATAGTTCCCACTTTGACGCCATCTGGCATTGCGTTGCGCTTGAACTGATTTGCAAAGAAGCGCTTAATAAAGAGTCTCAGCCACTTTTTGATTGTTACTTCATCATACTTTTCTTTAAATGCTAGTTTTGCTAGCATCGCTATCTTTGTAGGCGATGCGCCATACTTTATGAAATGGTATAGAAAAAAGTCATGGAGTTCATAGGGACCTATAATAGATTCTGTTTTTTGCACAATCTCGCTGCCTCTAGATGGAAGAAGCTCTGGCGAGACAGGACGATTGATGATAGCTTCTAAAATAGCTGCAAGCTCTTTTTGTTCCTTTGCCACCCATGCGATGAGGTAGCGTACAAGCGTCTTTGGAACGCCCGCATTGACGTTGTACATCGCCATATGATCGCCATTGTAGGTAGAAAATCCAAGAGCAATTTCACTCAGATCCCCCGTTCCTACCACAATGCCGCCTATTTGATTTGCCTTATCCATCAAAATCATCGTGCGGTACCTTGCTTGCGCATTCTCAAACGTCACATCATGAAGCGAGCTAGGATGAGCAATATCTTCAAAATGCGCCTTCACGCTTTTTGTGATATCAATCTCTTCAAAACTAGCTCCCAAAGCCTTTGCAAGCTCTTTGGCACTCTGTTTTGTGGCTTTTGTAGTTCCAAAACCTGGCATCGAGATAGCCAAAATATCGCTTGAAGGTTTACCAAGCATCTTGCACGCTTTTGCACACACCAAAAGCGCCAGCGTAGAATCAAGCCCGCCACTGAGGCCAATGACAAGTTTTGGATCTCCAATATGCTCCACTCGCCTTGCAAGCGCGCTTGCTTGGATAGCAAAAATCTCTTTGCATCTTGCATCTATTTGGGCTTCATCACTTGGTACAAATGGATGTGGGTCATAGTAGCGCTTTGGAACCTCTATTCTTGGCGTTTTTGCGCACTCAACAAGCCTAAACTCATTTTTGGGTGCATCCACAAAACTTGTCTCTGCGCGTCTGAGGTAGCGTAGTTTTTGCAAATCCACATCAGCAGTAGTTATGACGCTTTTTCTTTCAAAACGCTCTCCCTCAGCAAGCATCGCTCCATTTTCGGCTATCAAAGTAGCGCCACCGTAGCATAGATCACTGCTACTCTCTCCAACGCCACTGCTTGCATAGGCATAGGCACAAATCCCCCTAGCGCTTTGGGTGCATACAAGCTCTTTTCTGTATGCATGCTTTCCCACAAGCTCATCACTAGCTGAGAGATTGCACACCACATTCGCTCCTGCGGCTACTTGATACAAAGATGGCGGCAACACACTCCACAAATCTTCACAAATCTCTACACCCAGTACAAGATCCCTATCAGTAAACAGCAGATCCACTCCAAATGGAGCACCAAGAAGCTCCTCGCCTCTCACATCTTTTCCGCTGCTAAACCACCGCTTTTCATAAAATTCCCGATAATTTGCAAGATAGCTCTTTGGCACGATGCCTTTAATTTCCCCCTGCTGCATCACAACCGCACAATTATAGAGCCTATTTGCATACCACAAAGGCGCTCCCACAATAACCAAAGAGTCTTGCACGCTTTTTGCTAGAGCAAAAATCGCCTCAACCACCTTTTGGTGCAAAGCCTCTTGAAAGAAAAGATCGCCTAACGTATAGCCTGTGATGCAAAGCTCTGGAAAGAGCACAATACCAGCATCTTGATGCTTTTGTATAAGCTCTTTGATAACGATGCTATTTGCCTCTACATCACCAAGCACAAGCTTCGGGCTTATGGCAGCAATTCGGATAAACTCGCTCAATCTCTTTGTTCCTTTATCTCGATTTTTTCTATTATATCACCTTGATCGATCATATCTAGTGTCATAAAGGAGCTTGCATCATCTTCAGGGATTTGACCAAATACCGTATGCACTCCATCAAGATGGGGACAATCCACAAAGCAGATAAAAAATTGGCTTCCTCCTGTATCGCGCCCGGCATGCGCCATCGAAAGGGCTCCGCGCTTATGCTTATGGATATTTTTGTCGCACTCGCACGCTATCGCCCAGCCCGGACCTCCTGTGCCAGTGCCTTTTGGACAGCCCCCTTGCGCCATAAATCCTTTGATAACCCGGTGAAATGTGAGCCCATCATAAAAGCCACTCTTAGCCAAATGTGCAAAATTTGCTACCGTATTGGGAACTTCCTCTGGTAAGAGTTCTACCCAAATATCGCCTTTATTCCTGATAGTAATTTTTGCCCAACGATTTTTTTGTACATCACTGAGGTCATATTTTTTAAGTTTTCTACCAAACATCTTTTTCCTTTTTTTATTATATTTTATCCAATTGTTTGTTACAATCATCTAAATTCGTCTATAAGGGTCAATAATGAAAAAGTCTCTTTATCTATCGCTTGCAACAAGCGTAGCACTCTTTGGCGCAGCATACAAAATCCCGGAGCAGTCTGCTAGAAGCGTAGCCTTAGCGGGAGCCTACGTAGCAGCTGCAAAGAGTGCTGATGCAGCCTACTTCAACCCAGCCAACATGAGCTTTATGGATAGTTTTAGCTACTTTGAAGCTAGCTTTACTGGAATATACTTAGCAAAAGTACAATATGCTGGTAATCAAATTACATCCACTACGCCACTCACGATCCTACCAGCTTCCAATGCCACTGAATCGGAACGTTTTTTGGTGCCGCATCTACACTACGTCTCCAAACCTTTTGGCAAGTTTCGCTTTGGCCTAGCGCTTACTACACCTGCAGGGCTATCCAAAAAGTGGGATAGTGGTATACAAACCTGGTTTGCAAAAGAATTTACCCTACGAACTGCAGAATTTAATCCCTCTATCTCGTATAGAATAAACGACAACTTCTCTCTCGCTGTAGGAGGACGCATCCTCTTTACTGATGGAAAAATAGTATTTAACAATCCACTTCTTGGCTCATACAATATGGATGGCGATATCAAAACCCACTATGGATACAATCTCGCTCTTTCATACAACCTCAAAGAGCTTACCCTAGCAGCCACCTACCGCTCAAAAATAGATCTCAAAGAGAGTGGAAAAGTGGAGTACAGCAAAGGGGCTGTACGTTCTCATACAATTGGTACTACAAAAGTGCCTCTGCCAGCTACCCTCACACTTGCAGTTGCCTTGCAAACTGCTCCAAGTGCAACGTTCGAGTTTGTCTATGAAAGAACCTATTGGAGCAAATATGATAGACTCAAAATGAGCTTTGCCGATCGGCGCGTACCTCCAATTAACGTAGCAAAAAATTGGCGCGATACCAACACCTATAGAATTGGCTTTACCTACCACAACACGCCAAAAATCACTACAATGTATGGCTTTGCCTACGATGAGACGCCTGTGCCTGCAGCCACCCTTGGCTATGAGCTTCCAGACTCAGATGCCTATATCTTTTCCATTGGAGCGCTCTACAAATATACAAAAAATCTTACCATTGGTATGAGCTACCTCTATGATTATAAAACCAGCCGAAGGCTCACACTCGCAGATGCCAATCAAAATGGAATCTTGGGAAAATTTTCCAACGCTTCAGCGCAACTTCTCAATATATCTTTCAACTATAGGTACTAAGCATGTTTGATTATAGATATAATAGTTTCTATGAAGTACTCAGCGAGCACGCCAAAAAACGCCCAAAGGCTATTGCCTACTTTGTAGGGGATAGGAAAATCTCTTTTGCAAGATTCAAACTCAAAGTTGATACTTTTGCAAGGTTTTTGGAATTTATTGGCGTCAAAAAGGGCGATAGAGTTGCACTCTATCTTGCAAACTCCCTAGAATTTATCGTAGCGCTCTTAGCAGCCCAAAAGCTAGGAGCCATTCCGGTTCCTGTGAACAACTTTTTAAAAGAGGAAGAGGTTGTCTATATTCTAAGTGACTGCAATGCAAAAATCCTCGTAGCAAGTGCTGCATTTTCAGGTGAACTGCAAAACATCTTCTCTCGCACCAACGTAGAAAAAATCATCTGGGAGGGTGAGTACAACGGGCTCGATGAGAAAAATATCGCCTTTAG
>WGBC01000103.1 GCA_015494535.1 Nitratiruptor sp.
ATTAAGTACTCTACTGTTTGACCGGTATCGGCAGTGATGATAATGCGCTGCTTACCACGGCTTGGTTTTCCAAAGCTTACAACCCCGTCAATTTCTGCAACAACCGCAGGATCTTTTGGACGTCTTGCCTCAAAAAGCTCACTGACGCGTGGAAGACCACCTGTAATATCTTTCGATTTTGCAGCTGCTTTTGGTGTTTTGGCTAGTGTTTGGGCTAGTTTTACCTCTTGGGCACTTTGTACATAAATAGCTGTTTTTGGCTCAAGCACATAACGAATGATATCGCTTCCATCTTTTGGTGCAAGGACAATTGTCGGTTTATACTCAGGTGGAACATACTCATTGATGGTAAGTCTTGTCTCGCCTGTAATCTCATCTACTTGCTCAACCGCTGTCACACCCGCTATCACATCTTCAAATGTCACTACACCCTCTTTTTCCGCAATAATTGGAATAGAATATGGATCCCACTCTGCAATCACAGTTTTATCCGCTTTTGCAGGTGTTGCGATGATGGTATCTTTTTGTACCTCTTGATTATCCTCTACTTCGATAATTGAGCCTCGTGCGATGTAGTGGCGCGCCGCTTCTCTTCCTTCACTATCTGCAATCACAGCAAAGAGACCTTTTTCATCAACTCTCTCGCCCTTTTTCACATGCTCAAATCGCTCTAAGTAATCACCTTTGAGTTTATAGAATTTCACAACTCCTTCAGCACCACTCACTATCTTTTGCGTTACAGGTGCGCCATCTTTGACTTTGAGTTCAGCAGCATATGGAATACGATTAGGAATATTCCATCCCTCTTTGATAATTTCTACAATACTCTCTCCTGCACGAACTTTTGCACCACTCTCATACGGAATATAGAGTTTTCCTTCAATCTTACCGCTAATACCTGCAAGCTCGTTTGGTTTTGCAAAATCGTTTTTCTTAAAGACATAGCGAACTTTTTCGCCTTCGCCCTCAAGAGTAATGACTACCTCATCATGCACTGTTTTGATATCGAGTGTTCCATCAAAGAGCGCTTTGACTTTTGGCTCTACCAAAAGTACGCCTGCATTTCGTCTGTTGGCAACAATGATTTTGCCATTTTCCGTCTCATAGGTTTTGAGATTGTAGTAGCGAATAAAGCCCTCTTTTGTTGCAACAACTTGACGCTCTTCTGCACTTCTACTTGCAGTCCCCCCAACGTGGAATGTCCTGAGTGTGAGCTGCGTTCCAGGCTCACCGATAGATTGCGCTGCGATAATACCCACAGCTTCGCCTGGTTTTACGAGCTTTCCTTCAGCCATATTGAGGCCATAACATTTCGCACACACACCTTTAGGAGCTTTACAGGTAATTGGCGTGCGAATTACTACAGATTTGATACCAACTTCTAAAATTTTTCTTGTTTTATCTTCATCAAGAAGCGTACCCTCTGCAAACAAAATCTCTTTTGTAATAGGATCGATTACATCTTGCGCAAGAACACGACCCAAAATTCTATCTTCAAGCGGCTCGATAAGTTCATTTCCTACAGAGATCTCCGTAATCTCCACACCCTCATGTGTTCCACAATCTTCCATGGTGACTTTGACATTTTGTGCAACATCCACAAGCTTTCTAGTCAGATACCCGGCGTTTGCGGTTTTGAGCGCAGTATCTGCAAGCCCCTTTCTTGCACCATGTGTAGAGATGAAGTACTCAAGTACGTTGAGTCCCTCTTTGAAATTGGAGATAATTGGTGTTTCGATAATAGTTCCATCGGGTTTTGCCATAAGTCCCCGCATACCTGCTAGCTGTCTGATCTGCGCCGAGCTACCTCTCGCCCCTGAGTCTGCCATCATATAGACTGAGTTGAAGCCATCTTTATCGTTTTTCATCAGCTCCATCATCTCTTTCGCAACGGCATTGGTGGTATCAGTCCAGATATCGATAATTTTGTTGTAGCGCTCTTGTTCAGTGAGAAGCCCTGCTTGGAACTGTTGCTGGATATCTTTGACTTTTTTCTTCGCTTCTTCGATGAGGCGTTTTTTGCTCTCTGG
The DNA here is from genome assembly GCA_015494535.1 of Nitratiruptor sp. Taxonomy (GTDB): domain Bacteria; phylum Campylobacterota; class Campylobacteria; order Campylobacterales; family Nitratiruptoraceae; genus Nitratiruptor. The sequence continues at coordinate 2,031 of WGBC01000103.1, forward strand.
CACTTTTATATCGTATGCACTAATACTGATTCCTGTACGGGTAGAGTATTTAAATCCAAGCTCTTTTAAGTTATCCAAAAACTCTGCTGTAATTTTTGGACCGGCCTCTTTATAAACGTAATCTACCAAATTTGCAATATCTTTTTTCTTGAGTACCCTATTCCACATAGAAAGAGGCACAAAATCTGGCAAGATTGATTTGATAATAAGGCGTCCTGCTGTAGTGTAAACCACTTGTCCATCAATTTTTGTACGTACTTTTGCATTGATATCAAGATGTCCCGATTCAAGTGCGATCATAATCTCATCTACATCTGCAAAGAGCTTATTGGTGCCTTTGACACCCTCTTTCTCTTTAGAAAGATAGTAAATTCCAAGCACCATATCTTGCGTAGGCACTGCAATTGCTCTTCCTGATGCTGGAAGCAAGATATTGAGGGAGCTGAGCATCAAGATCTTACACTCTGCAATCGCCTCTTCAGTCAAAGGCACATGCACCGCCATCTGGTCACCATCGAAGTCGGCGTTGAAGGCTGAACAGACAAGTGGATGCAGTTGTATCGCCTTGCCATCGATGAGCACCGGATGGAATGCTTGGATAGAGAGTTTATGCAGTGTCGGAGCACGATTTAATAGCACTGGATACTCTTCCACTATCTCTTGCAAGCACTCCCATACTTCATTTGTTTTATCCTCTATCATCTTTTTGGCAGTTTTAAGTGTCGTAGCGTAACCCTTCTCTTCAAGTTTTGCCAAAAGATGTGGCTTGAAGAGCTCGAGTGCCATAAGTTTTGGCAGTCCACACTGATCCATTCTAAGATTTGGCCCTACGACAATCACAGAACGCCCTGAAAAGTCCACCCGTTTACCAAGAAGATTTTGACGAAAGCGCCCTTGCTTTCCTTTGATGATTTCACTAAGAGACTTAAGTGGTCGTTTGTTGGCACCCTTGACTGCATTGCCACGACGCCCATTATCGATAAGGGCATCGACTGCTTCTTGGAGCATTCTCTTTTCGTTGCGCACAATGATCTCTGGAGCATCTAGATCTAGAAGTCTTTTGAGGCGCTGATTTCGATTGATAACGCGACGATACAGATCATTAACGTCACTCACTGCAAATTTTCCACCATCCAAAGCCACAAGTGGACGAAGATCTGGTGGAAGGACTGGAACGACTGTGAGCATCATCCACTCTGGCTTGTTACCGCTTGTAAGAAAGCTCTCTATCACTTTGAGGCGTTTGACGATTGTCTTTCTCTTTGCCTCGGAGTTGGTCTGCTTCATCTCCTCTTTGAGTTGCTCAAAGGTCTCTATCAAATCGAACTCTTCCAAAAGCTCTTTTACTACAGCCCCTCCCATTCTAGCATCAAATCCGGTATCGCCAAAGTGCTGCATAAGCTGTTGGTACTGCTCTTCATTGAGTACATCATACTTTTTGACAGGATTTTTCTTTTCAAAATCGTAATAGGCTTCACCTGGCTCTTTTACGATGTATGCTTCATAATAAAGCACACGCTCAAGATCTTTCATTTTCACACCAAGCAGTGTACCAATTCTACTTGGCAACGAGTTGACATACCAGATATGCGCTACAGGTGTCACAAGCTCGATATGTCCCATGCGGCTTCGGCGCACTTTACTTACAGTCACTTCCACGCCACACTTCTCGCACACTACACCTTTGTAGCGCATCTTTTTATACTTACCACACAAACACTCGTAATCTTTGATAGGACCAAAAATCTTAGCGCAAAAGAGTCCATCACGCTCAGGTTTGAGCGTACGATAGTTGATAGTCTCGGGTTTTTTCACCTCTCCATGGGACCAACTAAGAATCTTTTCAGGACTAGCAAGGCGAAACTGAATCGCCTTGATATCTTTTGGTCTTTGCTCTTCACCTATTTCAATTGGAATCAGTCTCTTCATCTTCTTTTTCCTCATCTAAAATTTCTACATCAATTCCCAATGCTTGCAACTCTTTTGTAAGTACAAAAAGTGTCTCTGGAATACCTGGCTGTGGAATCGGCTCGGACTTCGTAATAGCTTTGTAGGCTGCCACACGCCCCTCTACATCGTCTGATTTGATTGTGAGCATCTCTTTGAGGGTATGGGCTGCGCCATGCGCTTCAAGCGCCCACACCTCCATCTCACCAAATCTTTGTCCACCAAAGAGCGCTTTACCACCCACAGGCTGTTGTGTCACAAGTGAGTATGGACCAGTACTTCTTGCATGCACCTTTTCATCCACAAGGTGGTGGAGTTTGAGCATATACATGTAGCCAACATTGACGCGCTCTTTGAACTTCTCTCCCGTTCTGCCATCATAGAGCTCTGTTTTACCATCCATATCTATTTTTGCTAACTCATAGAGCTTTTTAAACTCCTCTTCATCCACACCTTCAAACACAGGTGTAGCAAATTTCACGCCTTTACTCCAGTCTCTTGCATACTTGATGATCTCTTCATCGCTCATCTTTTCAAGTGTCTCTTTAGCGTTCATCAGTTTTGCCACATCTGCAATCTCGATCATTTTAGCACGAAGCTCTTTGATAAAATCAGCTCTCTTGCTCTCAAAAATCTCCTGGATCTGTTCCCCTAGTTTTTTACCAATGAGTCCTAGATGGACTTCGAGAATCTGTCCGATATTCATACGAGATGGCACCCCCAGAGGGTTGAGCACAATATCGACGATACGTCCATCTTTTGTGTATGGCATATCGATTTCTGGTACGATAATAGAGACAATACCTTTGTTTCCGTGGCGCCCTGCCATCTTGTCACCCACTTTGAGCTTACGTTTTGTAGCGATGAAAACTTTGACAAGTTTCACCACGCCACTTGGCAAAATATCCTCTTTTTCCAAGATGGCAAGTTTCTCTTCATGCTCTTCAGTGAGTTTTCTCTTTTCATTTTGAAAATGTGTCTTTATAGCATTGTACTGCTTTTGAATATCGCTTGAATAGGATTTTACAAGTGCATTGAGTGCAAATCTATTGATGGAGCTCAGCTCCTCTTTGGAGATAATTTCTCCCGCTTTAAACTCTTTATCTTTGATTTTTGCATCTTTTTCAAGAGGTGCTTTAGAAAGAAGCGAAACGATTTTGAGCATCTCCTCTCTGTCGATCATTAAAAGCTTATCGTGATGCTCTTTGGAAAGCTTCTCTTTTTCCTCTTCATACGCTTTGATACTGCGTGGATCTTTTTCATACCCTTTTTTGGTAAAAATCTTCACATCGATAACCACGCCCTCCATCGATTGCGGACAATAGAGGGATTTATTGACAACATGTCCAGCTTTTTCACCAAAAATCGCACGAAGAAGTCGCTCTTCTGGGCTTGGCCGTACCTCCCCTTTTGGAGAGACTTTTCCTACCAAAATCATTCCGGGCTTGACGTAGGTACCAATTTTTACAATTCCACTCTCATCAAGATGGGCAATCTCTTCCTCTTTGACATTTGGGATATCTCTTGTAATCTCCTCGATACCATGCTTGAGTTCTCTTGCTTCTACCTCTTTTTCATAGATATGCAATGAGGTAAACTCATCATCTCTAATAATTCTCTCACTTACAACTATTGCATCCTCAAAGTTATATCCATTCCACGGCATAAAAGCTACAAGCATATTTTTACCAAGTGCTAGCTCAGCATTGTCCATATTTGGACCATCTGTGATAACTTGTCCAGCCTCTACGAAATCTCCCTTTTTGACAATGGGTTTTTGGGTAAAACAGGTATTTTGATTGGTGCGCAGATTTTTTTGGAGTTTATAGTGATCGATATAGGCACCATTTTCATCTTCGCCAAGAATGTAGATATTTTCGCTGTCAATCTTTTCTACAACACCGCTGCGTCTTGCTCTGATAGACTCCCATGCATCGCGCGCCACCACTTTTTCCATTCCTGTTCCTACCATTGGAGCGGAAGTTTTGAGAAGCGGCACTGCTTGACGCTGCATGTTCGATCCCATCAATGCACGGTTTGCGTCATCATGCTCCAAGAATGGAATGAGGCTCGCCGCTACACCCACAACCATACGAGGCGTAAGGTCAATAAGCTCTACTTTGTTTTTCTCTACTAAAATGATTTCACCATCTTTTCTTGCTTCTACATAATCGCCTTTGATTTCGTTACCTTCAATAATTTCTGTATTTGCTGGAGCGATAATTTTGCCCTCTTCTTGTGCAGCGGTTAAGTAAACGATTTCATCGGTAATTTTACCATCTTTGACTACTTTATATGCAGCTTCAATAAATCCTAAATCATTTACTTTCGCATAGGTAGAGAGAGTGTTAATAAGACCAATATTTTGTCCCTCTGGCGTCTCTACAGGACATATTCGTCCATAATGCGTTGGATGTACGTCGCGCACTTCAAAACCAGCACGCTCTTTTACAAGTCCCCCTTCGCCTAGTGCAGAGAGTCTTCGTTTATGGGTAATTTCACTGAGCGGATTGGTTTGATCCATAAATTGTGAAAGCTGGCCGGTTGCAAAAAATTCAAGTACAGTATTGGTTATCATTTTTGAGTTGATAAGATCATGAGGCATCAACTCATCAAGATTGCTACTAATAGTAGTCATTTTATCGCGGATTGCTTTTTGCATCTTTACTAGACCCGAATGCAGCTCGTTTGCCAAAAGCTCTCCAATCGCTCTAATCCTTCTATTTCCCAAATGATCTCTATCGTCTATACGTCCTTGTCCATTTTTAACTTTTATTAAGTATTGCACAGTTCTAATAATATCTTCACTTGTAAGGACTGTCACGTATTGTGGAACATGCAGATCTAGCTTATGATTCATCTTCATTCTACCCACACGGGTAATATCATACTTTTCAGGATTGAAAAAGAGATCTTTGACAAACGCTTTTGCAGTCTCTTTTGTTACAGGCTCTCCCGGACGCATCACCTTATAAATACGAATAGCAGCAAGATCATTTTCATCTTCGATGCCTTCAGTCTGCTTAAGGAGCTTAAGACTCTCTTGGTCAGCTATAAATGAGTTGATAATCGCTCTATCTTTTCCAGCAGCCAAATCATTGACAATTTCAAACTCTTCGATACCTTGTTCTATAATTTTTTTGAGTTTCACTTCATCAAGATTTGTCATCGTATCAAAGAGTACTTCACCGCTCTCTTGATCAATTATTGGAGCAGCAAGGTATCTATC
>WGBC01000104.1 GCA_015494535.1 Nitratiruptor sp.
CAAGACTTCTGGGCGAAGCAGGGCTGCGTCATTGTGCAGCCATACGATATTCCAAGCGGGGCGGGGACGTTTCATCCGGCAACGTTTTTGAAATCACTCGATCCCAAACCCTGGGCAGCCGCCTATGTGGCGCCTAGTCGTAGACCCACCGATGGGCGCTATGGGCAAAATCCAAATAGGCTTGGCGCATATTACCAGTTTCAAGTGCTTATCAAGCCGAGTCCAGCCAATATCCAAGATCTCTATCTGAAAAGTTTGGAGGCGTTGGGACTGCAGTGGCAAAAGCACGATATTCGCTTCGTGGAAGACAACTGGGAATCTCCAACGCTTGGTGCTTGGGGGCTTGGTTGGGAAGTGTGGCTTGATGGTATGGAGGTAACACAATTTACCTATTTTCAGCAAGTAGGCGGCTTTGAGTGCGATCCAGTAGCAGTAGAGATCACCTATGGGACCGAGAGGCTTGCCATGTATCTGCAAGAAGTGGAGAGCGTTTTTGATATAGTTTGGAGCCGCCAAGGAGATAAGGTCATCACTTATGCGGATGTGCACCAAAGGGGAGAATATGAGTTTAGCCGCTACAACTTTGAGGTAGCCGATACCAAGATGCTTTTTAGCTGGTTTGAAGATGCAAGCAGGGAGTGTAAGAGATGTTTGGATGAGAAGCTTCCTTTGCCAGCGTATGATTACTGCTTGCTAGCTAGCCACATCTTTAATACTTTAGATGCTAGAAAAGCTATTAGTGTTACACAGCGACAAAACTATATATTAAAGGTAAGAGAGTTAGCCAAAGGGTGCGCTACAATCTATAAAGAGAGTTTGGATGAGAGTCAAAGAGATCCTATCACTGCTTGATGAGATAAGCCCCTTTAGTCTACAAGAGAGTTGGGATAATAGTGGCTTGCAGGTGGGAGACCTTTATCAAAAGATCGAAAATGTATATCTTTGCATCGATCTTGATCTTGAACTTATTGCTAGTTTGCCGCCAAAATCTTTGCTCATCACCCATCACCCTCTCATCTTTGGCAAGCTCGCTTCCATCGAATACAACTCCTATCCCGCCAAGCTTTTGGTGGAGCTTATCAAAAAAGATATAACCCTTATTGCCATGCACACAAACTTTGATAAAACCCATCTCAACGCTTATGTGGCAAAGCATGTTTTAGGCGTGGAGCCAGAGTGTGAGGAGTTTATCTGCTATTTTGAAAAGAACATGGATTTCGATAAAGCTTTTCATTGGGTAAGAGAGGCTTTTGGCCTTGTGGCACCCCGCTATGTGAGAGCTAAAAAACAGATTGAACGCATCGCTCTAACTACCGGCAGCGGTGGAGGGCTGTTGGATCTGGTGAAAGCAGATCTCTTTCTTACCGGCGATCTCAAATACCACGATGCGATGAAAGCCAAGATGATGGGAATCAATGTAATAGATATTGGCCATTTTGAGAGTGAACGCTACTTTGCTGATGCACTAGATACGCAATTGCAAAGAAGAGGAATTAAGGCTATAATTGCATCAATCAAAAATCCTTTAGAGGTGAGCAATGAAAGAGTATATTAAAGAGCTAGTTAGGCTTGCGAAGATCGATAAAGCGATTGACGATTTTGCCCCAAAAATGGCGCAAGTTGAGGAGCGGCTCAAAAACGCGCAGAAAAAACGCGACGAAATCGCACAGATGATCGAGCAGCTGCAAGATGAGATCAAAGAGTGCGAACTCAAAAAAAGCAAAAATGAACTGCACCTCAAAGAGCTAAGCGAAAAGCTCCAAGAGCTGGAGAAAAAGAGCGCGCAAGTGAAGACGGAAAAAGAGGTAAAGGCGCTGCAGCTTGAAGAGGATATTACAAAAGAGCAGATAAATTTCGCCAACGAAGAGATCGATAGATTGGAGAATCTATGCGAGACGAAACAAGAGGAGATTGAGAGTTTCACCGAACGCCTCAAGGAAGCCGACGAAGAGCTTGAAAAACTCAAAAGCGAAGTGCAAGAAGAGCTTGCGGAATTAGAGAAAGAAAAAGAGGAGCTTTTCAAGCAAAAAAGCGAGCTAGTCGCCAAAATCCCACAGCAGATCCAGATATTTTATGAAAAGATTCGCCGCTGGGCAGGCAATACCGCAGTGGTACCCGTCAAAAAGCAAGCATGTATGGGGTGCTTTATGAAAATCAACGACAAAACTTATGCAAGCGTGATCAAGGGCGAAGAGATCACCACTTGCCCACATTGTGGCAGAATTTTGTATTTAGAGGAAGAAGAGTAAAGAAGCGTGTTTGCCTACCTCTATACCTTTGTGGTATCGCTTTTTTATATCCTTTCCCTACCGGCGCTTCTTGCGCTAAGCCTCAAAAAAAAATATAGACGCTCAATCCCGGCAAGATTTTTCCTTTACAAAAACCCTCCTTTTCAAAGAAGTTCTATCCATTTTCATGCCTGTTCACTAGGTGAGACCAAGGCGTTGGCGCCCTTAATCCAAGAGTTTAAGAGCGTGAATCTCAGCGTCGTTACCCAAACGGGTTTTGACGAAGCAAAAAAATATGGCAATGCCGATGTGCGCTACCTCCCTTTCGAGCCGCTACTTTGGTGGTGGCTGAGACCCCAAAGGGCGCTAGTAGTAATGGAAGCTGAGCTATGGTATCTGCTCTTTTTTCTTTCTAAAAAAAGAGGAGCAAAAACCTTTTTGATAAATGCCCGCATTAGCGATAGATCATATCCGCGCTACAAGCGTTTTGCTTGGCTTTATCGCCACATCTTCTCCAATATCGATCATGTTTTTGCCCAAAGAGAGGTGGACAAAGAGCGGTTAGAGTTTTTGGGAGCAAAAAATGTGGAGGTGGTGGGCAATATCAAGCTCTTAAACAGACCAAAAGTAACGAAACTCTACGCAAAAACCCGCCCCATCATCGTAGCTGCTAGCACGCATGATCCAGAAGAGGAGATTATCGCTACCGATTGGGTGATGAGCCAGAAAGATAAAACCACCCTTGTAGTGGTGCCTCGCCATCCTGAACGCTTCGATGAGGTAGATGAGCTACTTGGCCACGTAGCCAAGCGAGAGGAACTAAGCTATCATAGATTAAGCCAAAGCGAGAGTTTAGATGCTGATATAGTGCTAGTAGATAGAATGGGAGAGCTTGTGAATTTCTATGCTATAGCCGATTTGGTGATTCTTGGTGGAAGTTTCGTCCCCGTTGGTGGGCACAATCCGATCGAGCCAGCATTCTTTGGCGTGCCAATAGTCAGTGGAAAGCATATCTTTAATCAAAAAGAAACCTACGCAGCCGTAGAGGGGATCCAAATCGTAGATGCCGCCAAGCTGCAGGAGGTTTTGCAACAAAAGAGCTGGCAACCCACAAAAATTGTAACTA
>WGBC01000105.1 GCA_015494535.1 Nitratiruptor sp.
GGATGTGCGGGGGAGAGCATAGCAACTGCAAACTTTAAGGAGATGGGATGAATCCGGTAGGTGAGAGCATTGTCACGGCGCAGGGGATCTATGCGCTTCTTGAGGCAAATACCAGAGGCGAGCGGGTCAAGGTAAAAAGCTTTGTCTTTAGTGAAGAGGACGTGGAGCTCGATCCCAATAGAACCTCTCTTTCTGGCTGGCTGCAAAAGGATATATCGCTTTATACCATTGTGGATAGCCACACGGTGGAGTTCGTCTGCGACGTCTCTCCCGAAGATGCTACCCACTACACCAAAACGGCGGGGCTTTTATTGGAAGATGGCACGCTTTTTATGCTTGCCAAACCGCCCTTTCCATTCCCGCCGATGCTCAGGCAGACATTCAAGATCCAATTGCGCTATCAAAACGCCCAGGAGCTTTTGGATTTTGGGTATCTGCCCTTTTATGAGACGGAGCAGGAGCTCTCCATCTTGGAAGTGGCTGCATCCCTAGGCAACGAGGTGCTAAAGCTCTCTGAGCAAAGCGGCAACTTCACCATGGCGATGGCGGACTACTATGCGTTCAAGGAGGAGACAGATGGGAGGCTAAAAGAACTGGAGCGAAAAGCTGCGCAAAATGGAGTAAGCATCGAGGAGATAATGCTCACGATGCTGGCAAATAGCGCTTTGCAAGGAGGCCAAATCCTCGCAAACGCTGAAGAGATAGGACTGCTAAAAACACATCTACAACTAAAGGAGTAAGCAATGGGAATCAATCTCACTGAAATCAGCCAAAAGGTGCTGGACACGGTAAGCAACGCGTCCAATGTGTTTCGCAAGATGTATGACCTGCACTACAACCCAAACCCCATCGACGTGCCTATGGAGTATATCGATGAAAATGGGCAGAAGAGAACGACGCAGGTGCCAAACAGAAGCAAGGTGCTTGGGGAGTTTGAAGAGTGGAAAGATGGTGTTGAGGGACATATGCCACTCATGCCGAACCTTTTGAGGAATACCAAAAACTTTCAATGGACGAATCATAACAAAGCCACATTTTATGACAATGAGCTCCCAGATGGATGGAGTTGGGGAAATATAACTGATTCTAATGGTGTGGCAGGCGATCTACAATTTCGCGCAATGGTAATCGATGCGTCAGACATCGCAACTCTCGATAGTCTTAACATTCCACATCCTTTTGATCAAATACCTTTATGCGATGAGTATGGCAGCGATGTGAGCATTCTCTATCTAGAGCTGCAAAAAACGAAAGGGGGAGCAGTAATTCTTGCGCAGGATTCGCATACATACACAGCTTGGAACATAGGTAATTTCACGACAGGGATAAAAGCATATTTCTGTGTCGTAGAGGCAACTGGGGGTATTAAATTGCGTTTAAGCGGTAACAGATTTGCCCCAGTATTTGCAGATATCTCTGACAAAAACAGAGGATGGTTGCACAAAACGAATCATAAAAATGGCTTTGGAGGTTATATCCAAGGAGTAGTGACAGGAAACGGAACAATGAAAGTGGCAATAGCCTTGCCATACGCCTATGCAGGCTTCTTGCCTGATCATATTCACGCTTGGGCGGGATATGTGGGAACGAGTGCAAGCGCATATACACACAATGACGTAATCGTAGGAGGATGATATGAAGATAATCAAAGATGGGAAAATTATCGCGCAAGTGACTGATCTGCAAAATTTTCTCAAAGAGGCAAAGCTTTCACGAGACGAAGTGAAATTGGTCTATGAGCCGAATGAGGCAGCACAGTTGGCAAGTGGATATATTTATTCACACTACCCCCCAAACCAAGCAAAACAGCGACCTTGCCGACAAGCTCTACTACGAAAACATCCTCAAAGCTGCCGGCGTGCAAGATCTCGAAGCGGACATCGTGCACCGGGTGCAGAGCTTCTATGACGGCAAGAGCCTCGACGAAGTCCTTGCCGACGTGAGTGCGGAGCACAAAGAGGCCTACGAGCAGCTTGTGAAGGTGGGTATCAGAGTCACGTGGGTGCAGCAGTGCAAAGCGGAGCTCAAGGCGGCTATCGCCGAAGAGCGAGAGCCTAGTTTTCCAAAATATCCCCTCTAAGGAGCACACATGAGAGTCAAATTCAAACACAAATTCAGTCTCAACGGTAAAACCTTTGAGAAAAACCAAGAGGCGGAGCTGGAGCAAAGAGTCGCCAAGGCATTGATGGACAGAGGCGTGGTGGAAGAGGTGAAGAAAAAGCAAGCTGGAGGTAAAAAATGAATCTCAACTATGGAATTAACGGCTCTATCAAGGTAGAGGCAGCCAGACCGGTGATAGTGGATAGCACCACGCCTCTTGGCTTCGTGGTGCCTTTTAAGACGCTGGATGAGATGCGCGTCTTTCGCAATCCAACGGAGTTTCGAGCCTATGTGGAAGAAAAGGGCGGAACCCCGGACGATCTGGCCTACAAGACGGCCAATGCAGTGATGCTTCAAGGCGTATCTACAAAAATCGTGGTGCGCTTCGTGCCGGACAATGACGGAGTCAAAGACGGAGTGTTGGCAGGACTGGACGATATGCGAGCGGCTCCCCAGCGTGACGACATCCTCACGCGTCCCAACATCTTGGCGGCGCCAGAATACAGCTACGACGTGGACGTGGCTGCCAAGATGGATAGCGTAGCAGCAAAGCTCAAAGCCACGGCGGTGGTGGACGTGAACGCTGCGAACGAGGCGGAGGCTTTGAACTTTGCCAGAAACTTTGGTTCGAGATTTTTGCTGCTCTATAGCGGCAGAAGCAAAGCAGAGGGTAGACTCTATCCTACAAGCGCTTTAATGGCTGGGCTCATCGCCTACTGGGACGCTGGAGGAGACAATGGCTATGACGAGTTTGGCTACGCCAGAAGCCACTCCAACCGCATCGTAAAAGGCGTCAGCGGTAGCGAGAGAGCGATCGAGTATTTCGATGGGGAGGATTGCGAGGCAAGGCGTCTGCGCCAAAACGGAGTGGGCTCCATTTTGATGGATGTCGGCTGGAGGAGCTACGGCTTCGAGACCACCGACATCGATTATGTGTGGCAAAGCCTTGAGCGAGTGCGCACATTCTATCGCTGGCTGGACGCCATCATCAAAGCAAACAAATGGGCGCGCGATAGAAGCGCGGATCAGCTGGTGTGGGTGAAAAAGACCTGTAGCGAGTTTTTCAGAAAACTCACCGGTGCCAAAATCGCTTTGGGATATGAAATCTACCTCGATCCATACAAAAGCGACGTAACGGCCGGCAAATTCACGTTCGTACTTAAAACCGCCAATATGCCTCCAATCAGGGAGCTCAACTTCGAGCTTATGTTCAGCGACGATTGGAACGAGGCGTTTATTACCTGGATAAATAGCATTTAAAAGGAGCTATGAATGATTAACAATCTTGCAAATATGCTGGTGGGACAGAGCGTCTTTGTCCAAGGGTATGGCTTTATTGGCACCACCAAAGATATAGAGCTGCCAAAGGTGAAGTTCAAACAAACGGAAGTCAACGGGCGTAATATCGATACGGGGCTATTGGAGCCTATTGAAGCAAAGATAGAGGTAGCCGAATACAATTCCGTTATTTGGGATGCAATCAGCAAGAGAAATTTTGAGGATCTAGCCACCTTCGTGATCAAAAAAAGTGCCAGAGACAGACAGAAACAAAAGAGCATTTACGTGGAGATCGGTGCTTGGGTGAGTGAACAGGAGTTCGGGGGAAAACAAGGAGAGCCAGACACCATCGTGCTCAATCTCAACGTGCAGACCTACACGCTTGAAGTGGATGGCTCTACGCTTTATAAAATCGACATCCCCAATTACATCTGCCAAATCAGCGGCGATGATAAATACGCAACGATTCGACAGCACATTATGTAAGGAGCATAGATGGCAAAGATTGAGATACGACTGCAACCTCCCGAAGAGTTAGATGGCAAAAAGATAGA
>WGBC01000106.1 GCA_015494535.1 Nitratiruptor sp.
CCCATATTGATCATATCTTCTGCCTCTTTGTAGGTGGCCAGAAGGTTGATAAACTCAGATTGGTACTGCAATGTCTCCTCATCAACTAGCTGTGGCGTGAGCCTACTGATGCTTTTGAGAGGATCAACTGCAGGGAAGATGCGCTTTTGCGCCATCTCTTTTGATAGCACTATATGACCATCCAAAAATCCAACTGCTGCATCTGCCACAGGATCCCCTGCGATCTCCTCACCTTCCACAAGCACCGTATAAATACCCGTTATGCTTCCTTTTTCGCTAAATGTACCAGCCTGTTCAATTATTTTGGGCAAAAGCGAAAAGACAGAAGGAGTGTAGCCTTTGGATGTGGGAGGCTCACCGATAGCAAGACCAATCTCACGCTGCGCCATAGCGAGCCTCGTCAAGGAGTCCACCAAAAAGAGCACGTTTTTGTTGGTGTTAGAGAAGTAGTTGGCTATGGCGATCGCCACATAGACAGCACGCACTTTCGCAAGAGGCGTCTGATCCGAAGTAGCTGCTACGACGACGGATTTTTGCAATGCTTCTTGGGTAAGGTTATCCTCAATAAACTCTCTGACCTCCCTGCCCCTCTCGCCGATCAGGGCTATCACATTCACATCGGCTTCAGTGTAGCGCGATATCATACCGAGCAAAGTACTCTTTCCCACTCCAGCACTTGCAAATATACCAATTCTTTGCCCTTTACCGATGGTTAAGAGCCCATTTATGCTACGAATGCCAATATCGAGTGGTTCTTTGATACGCTCTCTTAGCAGTGGGTTTAGAGGATCGTTTTTGAGATAGTATTTGTTGGTGTAGCGAACATACTCTTTGTTGAGCGGGTTGCCGAAGGGATCTATCACGCAGCCTAGCAGATCCTCACCCACGCCCACGCTCACTCGCTCAAGCGCCGCTTCTATGAAGCTACCTACTTTGATGCCTCGTGTATCATCATAAGCCATAAGTAGAGTTTTGCCCTCTTTGAAGCCCACCACTTCAGCCTCCAAGCCATTTTCCAAATAGCAAGAATCACCTATGGAGACATTTGGCAAGTAGGCTTCGATGATAGGGCCACTCACCCCAATGATGCGTCCTTTGACGATAAATTTAGGTAAGCTTTTTAGTCTCTCTTTTAATTTCATCTTTTATAACATCCAGTTTCTCTTTTATGCGGTTTTCTATCTTGAAATCGTGAAATTCGATCACAAATTCATTGTTTTTCAGTTCATTACTCTTTTTGACGCTTACGTTTTTAAAGCGATCTTTCACATCCTCATACATCTTCTTGGAGACTATGATATCTAGAGGCATGTAGTTGCTAAAATCGTCTAGCAACTTCTCAATCGCCTCCGATATCGTTTTTGCGTTTTTCTTGTCGATAAAGAGAAACTCTAAAATCTCGGCGACGTTATCAAGCAAAATATCAGTAAAGCGGGTCAGGAAAAGATTGTATTTCTCTGCAAATTCTTGCTCGAAGTTCAGATATTTCTTTTGCAACTGGGCAATTTCGCCCTCTTTTTGTCTGGCTAACTCTTGCTGTATCTGGGCGATTTTGTCTTCTAGCTCTTTTTGGAGTTTTTGGCGCGCATCGCTGAAACCTTGCTCATAGCTCTCTTTGGAGACTTTATTGAGCAGCTCTTTGTAATCTTTTTCCATCTGCTCAATCTTTTCTTGGTAGAAAGATTCGATCTCTTGGATCTTTTGCTCTAAATTCTCCTCTTTTATGCCAGATTTTATAGATTCACTCCCTTTTTGAATAGCGTCAAATGTTGAAAAATCGTCAAGCTCTAATCTCATTTGCCCTCTTCTTTTATCCATTTGCTAATCATATCGGCTACAATATCGGGATTCTCTTCCGCAATCTCCAAGATTTTTTGATAGACAGGTTCGTTATCGAGCCTAAACTTCTCCTCCTCTTTGGCATGCAGTGCAGCCGCAGCTTCTGCAGCCTCGCCCACTCCCGCAGCTTGCATTGCAGCCATTCGCTGCGCTTCCATTTCTAAGAGTTTAGCTTTTTTGCGCTTCATAATGATAAGCGCTATGAGACTCAGCAAGATAAGTGCCATCAAAGCGATAGCCCCAAGCAAAATATACTTTTGCCATTTTTTCTGTGGAGCACTGCTAGTTGCTAGCTGCTCTTGGGTAGTCTCAAAAGGCACGCTCACCACCGTCACCGTATCGCCACGCTTTTCATCGAAGCCTATCGCACTTTTTATAAGCTTCTCATACGCTTGCAATTCTTGGCTTGACCTTGGCACATACTCTATAGTTACGGTGCCGTTTTTATCCATTTTTTTGACATATTTTCCATCCACCAATACGCCTACGCTTAGCTTTTTGATCTTGAAGACGTTTTGTTTGGTAACAATGAGGGATTTGCTCACGTCGTAGTTGGTTGTTACATCTTTTTTGTTTTTATCGAGCATAAGGTTTTTGTTGCCCATGTTGATGGTGGCTGGGACGTTGGTGGGTGTGCCGGGACTCCCTGCTTTTTGCCTGTCATATCCTTTGGTCTTTTCCTGGATCTTTCTCTCGCTTACCACAGCCACTTTGTCGGGATCGAAAATCTCATCTTTTTTATCCACTTTCGAGGTCTCCACCTCCACGCTCGCTCGCACCACGACCTTTTGCGCCCCCAAAGCCCTTGCTAGCATGGATTGGATGCTCTTTTCGATCTCTCTTTTGATTTTTCGCTTGATATCCACCACATCGTGCAAGTCTTCATCTTTTTTCTCTTCGATCAAATCCGATAACACCCTGCCCCTGTTGTCCACTACCGTGACGTTTTGGGGCTTGAGTTTAGCCACTGCGTGCGAGA
>WGBC01000107.1 GCA_015494535.1 Nitratiruptor sp.
GAGATGATTAGCCACAATATCTGGCTTATTAGCACCTTTATATTGGCAATTGTGTTACTTTCAAAATTTGTGGCAAAAAAAACGGCTACCGTAGATGTGTTGTGGCTCATCGTTTTTGGAGCATTTTTCGCGAACCTTGGCATAATTCCAGAACATCACGAAGTTTTGGAGTATATTGGTGAGTGGGGCATAGTCTTTGTGATGTTCGCTCTGGGCTTTGACGAGGATATCAGCCACTTTAAAGATGGCCTCAAGAGAAGCCTTGGCATCGCTATCATCGGAGCAGTTTTTCCATTTCTTGCCGGCTTTATTAGCGCCAAACTCTTTGGCTACAGCGATGCGGTGGCGATGCTGTGGGGACTTACTATGACAGCTACGGCAGTAAGCCTTACGATGGTAAGCCTCAAAGAGGAGAACCTACACAAATCCAAAGCGGCTACTGGCATAATGACCGCCGCTGTGGTGGACGATATCTTGAGTCTCATTGGTGTTGCCATTATCTTACCCTTAGCACTCATGGCTACTTCACATGGGGGCGAGATGCACATAGATTTTGCTAATCTTGCTATCATTACTATCAAAGCACTGCTCTTCTTTATAATAGCTCTTATTTTAGGACTTTTCGCTTTTCCTGAACGGGCCCCTTCCAAGCTTCCTGCCGACGCCACCTTTTTGCAAAAAGCCGACTACTACCTTACAAAACTTTTCGTACCCATCAGTATCAAACGCATTCTCAGAGCCTATAGAGGCGAATTTACCCCGCTACTTATGGTGTTTTTGGCTCTTGGGATGGGGGCGTTGGCAGATATTTTCGGCTTTCATCCAGCTATCGGAGCCTACATGGCGGGTCTTTTCTTGAAAGAGGACTACTTTATATTCGATGAATCAAAAGATCGCGTCTTCAAAGAGTCAAAGCTTGTGATGGATCATCTCGCTTTCACCATCTTTGGCCCAATATTTTTTGTCAATCTTGGCAGCAAAATCATTTTCGATTTTTCTATTTTTACAGATATTTTTTATCAAGTTTTCATCCTCTTTATTTTTGTTTTTGTTTTTCAGATCCTCTCAGCTGCTTTGGCTGCCAGATTTACCGGAGGATACGAGTGGCATGAAGCGGTAATGATAGGCTTTGGGATGCTAGGACGTGCTGAACTTGCATTTATCGTCATCAATATTGCCTATACAGAAAACCATATCTTTGATGAGAAGCAGTTTGAGACACTCATTTTTGCTACGTTTTTGCTCAATGTTAGCGTGCCATTGGTGATAAATTGGTGGAAGCCCTATTATGAGGGCAAAAAGAGCCTTACACTCTTTGGAATTAGGCTCTCTCGCTAATCTATTTCATCGCTTGTTCTAAATCTGCAATTAAATCTTCTACAGCCTCCAATCCAATACTTAGTCGAATGAGCCCCTCGCTCACTCCCGCTAGCTCGAGCTCTTCGTGGCTTAACTGCTGATGCGTAGTGGAAGCTGGATGGGTAATGATCGATTTGCTATCGCCTATATTGACTACGCGGCTAAAGATTTTGACGCTGTCGGCAATTTTTTTGGCTTCTTCAAAGCTTTCTACTTCAAAGCTTAATAACCCACTAGCTCCCCCCTTGAGATACTTTTTGGCGTTTTCGTAGTTTTTATCCCCCTCTAGCAGCGGATAGTTGACTCTTTTTACCTTTGGATGAGAGCTTAGCCACTTGGCAATCTCAAGAGCGCTTTGGCTATGCTGACGGATTCGAAGACTCAAATGCTCCAGCCCTTGGATAAAGAGCCAGCTATTGAAAGGGCTTGGAGCGCTACCCATATCGCGCAGTAGGCTTAGCCTGGTGCGCAAGATGAATGGTGGGAAAGGGGTCTGGGTGTAAACTAGGCCATGATAACTTGGATCTGGCTCGTTGAAGTGGCTATAGCGGGGATTATCGACAATCTTGGTTTTGGCGCTCGCTCCCTCCACGATAATACCCCCAAGAGCCAAGCCCTGCCCTGTAGTATATTTGCTGGTGCTATGCACCACCACATCCACTCCAAACTCAATAGGATTGCAAAGTATCGGCGTAGCTACCGTGTTGTCCACTATGGTGATTATATTGTGTTTGTTGGCAATCGCTACTATCTTTTCAAAATCTGGTACATCGATGCTTGGATTAGTGATGGATTCAAAAAAGATAAGCTTTGTTTTTTCATCAATGAGATCTTCAATTTGCTCTGGCTTATGCACATCAAACATCCTCGCCTCAATCCCCAAGCGCTTGAGCGTATGGGTAAAGAGCGTCACCGTCCCGCCGTAGAGTTGGTTGGCTGCAATGATATTATCGCCTGCTTCACAAAGATTGAGCACGCTATAGTTGATTGCCGCCATGCCACTAGAGGTAGCCAATGCCGCCACGCCCCCCTCTAACGCGGCAAAGCGCTTCTCCAACACATCTGTCGTGGGATTGCCGATACGGGTATAAATGTTTCCAAGCTCTTTGAGAGCGAAGAGATTTGCCGCATGTTCGGCACTATCGAAAGCGTAAGCCGTAGTCATGTAGATTGGCACCGCCATTGTCTTTTGTTCATCTTTTTCGTATCCTGCATGCAGTGCTATCGTCTCTTTTTTCATATCTACCTCTTTATAAGATTTTTTTATATTATAGCCTCTTTTTTTGAAATCTCTCTTAGGATTTTTTATATAATTGTAGCATTATGCCAAAATAATGAAAGGATAGAGATATTCATCATAGAAACTATCATGAAAGAGCAAGCAAGCGGCAAAATCAAAAAGTTGTATGGCATGATTGAGCAAGAGATAGGCTTCATCCCTCCACATTTTAGGCTCTTTGCCACACTTGATCCCAAAGGGTTGCAAGATTTTTTGATACAGATGAACTACTTCAAAAAGCACGAAAGAATCGATGAGAAATTGCTTCCTTTCCTAAGGCTCATAATCGCGCAAAAAGAGTGCAGAGACTACTGCGCCACATTCAATACTGAGCTTCTCGTAGAGAGAGGTGTGCCGGAAGAGATAGTAAATAGTTTGCAAAACAATGTAGATACAATCCCTCTAGAAGCTTCACAAAAAGCACTCCTTAGTAAAGTCTTGCAAGCGCTATTTGATGAATTTAGCATAAAAGATCTACAAGAGCTGCAAAAATTGGGATTTAGTCAGCAGGATTTTTACGATCTTTTAAACTACGCCACCACGTTTATGGCAAAAAGCAAAATTATCGATACCTTTTTAGAAGCGAAATTTTAAAACTTGTAATTAAAAAGCAGGCGAATATTGCGTACCTCCACGCCGCGATTTTTCATGGGTAGCTCCTGCGCCCTTTGGTAAATGTATTGGACTCTTACAATCGATCTGCCAAAACTCTTGCCAAAACCTAGAGCATAGGTTCTATCAAACTCCATAGCGTGATGCTGAATTTTGAAGCCATCGTTCATAATGGCAAAAGCGCGCTTTCCAAAAAAAGCAGCTGCCCCAAAGTGCCAGCTAGCATAATGGGCATGGAGTTTGAGCGCGGTAGTGAAATAGCTGTTTTGAGCGTTTTTAGTGAAATCGTTGGGCCGTTGCTCATCGATTTTAATCGCAAAATTTTCTATAGTTAGTTTGAGTTTGGTATTTCGTAAGCGCATTTTATAATTGAGAGTGAGGTTGCTTTGATAGACATCAAAATCTTTGTAATCGGTAAAAAACTGCGTAAAATCGGCTCTCAGCTTTTTGTTAAAATTATAAGCAACTCCCACTCCATAGGCATCCCCGCCATCTGTAATGGCAAGATTGTCATGCAAAACGCTCAGATAGTTTACATGCAGCGCCGCATTGCCAAAACTATAAAGATACCTCCCATAAAGCTTGCTAACTTGCAAATCATTAGAAAGTGGCGGCTTTTTGGTAGTAGTTTTTGCCCTCTCTACAACGAGGCGATATTCAGAAGCACCTTTGTGCACATCTATGCCGATGCCAAAAACTTTGCCATCTAGCTTTTGCTTGGAGTTGGCAAAATCTTTACTCTCCATATAAAGAAGCAGACTTGAGTGCACAGGCTCATACTCTATTGCTAATGATAACACTGACAAAGCATAAACTATAACAAAACTTCTTAACATTTTCCCTCTTTTGCTAATTTTAAAATTTAATATTATTTAAAAATTACCTAAATGTTAATGAGAAATTTATATTGTATTAACACCATAAGATTATCATTCTTGTATATCCCAATAAAAAGGAGGAGACATGAAAAGAGAAGTTGTGTTTATCACTCTCTTAGCTAGTGCTTTGATAAGTCTAAATGCTGCGGGTATGGGAGGTGGAATGCAAAATAGAGCTTCGTTTGGAGAATTTGATCTCAATGGCGATGGAGTTATTACAAAAAATGAATTCATGCATATGCGAACATACCGACAAGAAAAAAGGGCCCAAGAGGGGTATCAAATGCGCAATGCAGCCAATGCACCATCCTTTGAATCTATCGATGCCAACGGTGATGGAAAGATCTCTTCTAAAGAGTTTTTACAATTTAGACAAAACAGAATGGGAAAAGGCATGAGTATGAAAGGTGGAATGCACAGATAGATCGATATCGCACTTAGGTCGTTAAAGACCTAGGTGCCAACAAAATATATTTTTTAAACATGGTAATTGGGAGCTTCTTTAGTGATGGTGACATCATGCACATGAGATTCTTTGAGGCCAGCGCTTGTGATTTCCACAAATTCTGCTCTCTCTTGAAAAACTGCAATATCTTTGGCACCAAGATAGCCCATAGAGCTGCGAAGTCCTCCTACTAACTGATGGATCACACTGGAAATTTTGCCGCGATATGGCACCATACCTTCAATGCCTTCAGGCACTAGTTTATCTGCGGCAGTACCCTCTTGGAAATACCTATCGGTGCTTCCTTTGCTCATGGCACCGATACTACCCATTCCCCTATAGGTTTTGTATTGGCGCCCTTGATACATCACCACCTCTCCCGGGCTCTCTTCTGTGCCCGCCAAGAGGCTTCCTATCATCACGCTGCTAGCTCCTACCGCCAAGGCCTTGGCCACATCGCCTGAATACTTAATCCCACCATCTGCAATGATTGGCACGCCATACTCTTTGGCCACCTGCGCACACTCATCGATAGCGCTGATTTGTGGCACGCCAACGCCCGCTACGATTCTCGTGGTACAGATACTGCCAGGTCCAATACCCACCTTCACGGCATCCGCTCCGGCTTTGATGAGATCTTCAGTCGCCTCCGCCGTAGCCACATTGCCGGCAACCACATCGATATCGAGTTCATCTTTGATAGCTTTGAGGGTGTCGATAATGCCTTGCGAGTGTCCATGAGCGGAATCTAGTACCAATACATCCACACCTGCCTCTACCAAAGCCCTTGCGCGATCAAGTTGGTTCACGCCAATTGCCGCACCGACTCTGAGTCTTCCAAACTCATCTTTATTTGCGTTGGGATATTCGATTTTTTTCTTGATATCTTTGATGGTTACGAGCCCCTTGAGTCTGCCCTCCTCATCAATAATTGGCAGCTTTTCGATTTTATGCTCGTTCATGCGCTCAGCCGCCTCTTCAAGCGTAATGCCAGGCTTTGCAGTCACAAGCGGCATCTTTGTCATCACATCTTTTACTTTTTTTGTGAAATCTTTTTCAAAGCGCATATCCCTATTGGTAAGAATCCCCAAAAGATGCATCTCTTCATCCACCACGGGCACGCCGCTGATTTTATATTCGCTCATCAACCTCTCAGCTTCTGCAAGGGTGGCTTCCGGATGGACATAGATTGGATCGATGATGATACCGCTCTCGCTCTTTTTTACTCTCTTAATCTCTTGGACTTGGCTTTCTATATCCATATTTTTATGAATAATGCCTATACCTCCAAGCCGTGCCATGGCGATTGCAGCTCTATGCTCTGTCACGGTATCCATCGCGGCGGAAACAAAAGGGATATTGAGCGACACTCTTTTTGTCAGCATCGTTCTTACATCCACCTCTTTGGGCAGGACAGTTGAGTGTTTTGGCACCAACAGCACATCTTCAAACGTCAAAGCTCTTTTTCGTATTCTCATATTAGCTCCTTACAGCTCTTTCTAAACTCAGCGCCCCTTCAAAGAGCGTCTGCTCATCAAAGGCTTTACCTATAAGCTGCAATCCCACAGGCAGCCCCTCATGCTCGTCCACAGGCAAACTTATAGCTGGCAGTCCAGCTAAATTCACTCCAATCGTATAGACATCGCTCAAATACATTTGCAAAGGCGAAGCTAGCTCGCCAAATTTATATGCCACATCAGGTGCGACAGGAGAGAGGATGAGATCCACTTCCTCAAAAACCCTATTATATTCATCTTTGATGAGATGGCGGGCTCTTTGGGCTTTGATGTAGTAGGCATCGTAGTAACCGCTTGAGAGCACGAAAGTACCAAGCAATATCCTTCTTTTCACCTCTTCGCCAAAACCCTCGCTTCTAGTTTTTTTGTACATCTCTTTGAGGCCTTTTGCTTCAGCCCTGTAGCCATAGCGCACCCCATCGTAGCGGCTTAGATTCGTACTAGCTTCTGCCATGGCGGTGATGTAGTAGCTGGCTATATCATACTTGGCATCGTGCATCTTCACTTCTACAATCTCGTGCCCCTCTTTTTGCAATGCCTCAATCGCTTTCTCATAAGCTTTTTGCACAGCAGTGCTTGCATCTTTGATGTAGTTTGGAACGATCCCTATCTTACATTTACTAATAGTATCCAATTTTACTGGCGTAAACTCCACTCTTGCACTCGTACTATCTTTAGGATCGTAGCCCGCTATCATGTTGTATAGAATTGCGGCATCTTCCACATTTTGTGTCATAGGACCAATCTGATCAAGGCTGCTTCCATAGGCAGCTAGCCCATAGCGGCTCACTCTGCCATAGGTTGGCTTCATTCCCACAATCCCGCAAAACGCGGCTGGCTGGCGAATACTTCCCCCCGTATCGCTACCAAGAGCAGCGATTGCAATCCCAGCGGCCACGGCGGCAGCGCTTCCCCCACTGCTTCCTCCCGGCACTCTTGAGGTATCTCTTGGATTGAGGGTTTTGCCGTAGCAGCTGCTCTCCGTGGTGCTTCCCATGGCAAACTCATCCATGTTGGTGCGCCCATAGGGAGCCAAGCCAAAGGCTTTGAGTTTCTCAATGACTGTAGCGTTATAAGGGGCAATGTAGCCTTGCAAAATCTTGCTAGCGCAAGTCACTTCCCAGCCATCTACTTGGATATTGTCCTTGATGGCTATCGGTACGCCTTCGCCTGCTTCATCAAGAGCGATATATGCGTTTATCTCTTTTTTCTCTTCTGTTTTTTTTGCAATCTCTTTTTTTATTTCACTAAGCTCCTCTTTTGGAAGCTTTAACGCCTCTTTGAGTGTTATCAAACTTTCCTCCTATTTACGAATATTATACCCATTATCACCAAAACCAAAAAAAACAATATAGCCCCCACTATCGCACTCACAGGTACTGGCTGGCTAAAATCCATTCACCACCCTTTGACAGCGATCACAGAGTGTTTCTGGCTCTTTTGCTTGGTATTTCCAACACCTTGGACACTTATAGGCTTTGGCTCTGTAAAGCGTGAAATGATCCTCGCTCACTTTGAAATCACCTAACTCCTCACCCTCATACTCGCTCTCTACGCCACTGACGATAAACCAATCCTCTCGCTCAGTTTTTGGTAAGCTCAAAACTCTCTCGGAATCTGTTGCAACTACTAGCTCAAGCGAGGATTTGATTACGCCGCTTTTTTTGAGGTTGTCCACCAGTTCGTTGAACTTGGCTCTTGCCTCAAGCATATACTCCTCATCAAAATCACTTTCAATCTTTGGCAAATGCTCAATCTCAAAATCGAAAATTGATTCTCTATCTTCTTTAAGCACTTTTGGAGCGTGCTCCACAATCTCATCAGCCGTATAGGTGAGTACCGGAGCAATAAGCGAGAGCATCGATTTAGCAATCAACGCCATGGCACTTTGGCTTGCGCGCCTATGAGGATCATCCAAAGCGTCGCAGTAGAGTCTATCTTTACACACATCCAGATAGATCCCGCTAAACTCGTTGACGATGAAGTTGTTGAGCAGATGAAACCCTTTGGAAAAATCGTAATTTTTAAAATGCTCTTCCACTTCATTAAAGACTCTTGCAGCCTTATGCAAGATCCAGCGATCGAGTATGCCAAATTCACTATTGATATTCTCAAGATCGTTGATGTTTGCCAACATAAAGCGAAAAGTGTTTCTAAGCTTCCTATACTGCTCGGCGATTTGCTTGAGGATATTGTCGCTAATTTTAAGATCGTTTTTGTAATCGCTCATAGCCACCCAGAGCCTAAGGATCTCTACGCCAAACTTCTTGGCCACCTCTTGGGGAGCTACTACGTTGCCTTTGGATTTACTCATCTTCTCGCCATGCTCATCCACCGTAAATCCATGCGTGAGAATCGCTTTGAAGGGCGCTTTTTTCTCTATCGCTCCACTTAAAAGTAGCGAGCTTTGGAACCAACCCCTATGCTGATCGCTGCCTTCCAAATAGAGATCGGCTGGATACTTGCCAGCGTCGTAGCGCTTGGATTTGAGCACCGCATACCAGGTAGATCCGCTATCGAACCACACATCTAAAATATCCGTGACTTTCTCTAATTCATCTGGATCGTAGCCGCTGCCAGGATATAAAAGATCCTTTATCTCCATCGTATACCACGCATCAGAGCCAAAGCGCTCAAAAATCATGGCTATGAAATTGAGCACTTTTTCATCCAAAATCACCTCTTTTGTCTTTTTGTGCCTAAAAAAGGCGATCGGCACACCCCAATCTCTCTGTCTTGAAATACACCAGTCCGGGCGATTCTCTATCATTGCTTTGAGTCTATTGCGTCCCCACTCTGGATAGAAAGTACACTCTTCTACCTCTTCAAGAGCGATTTGGCGAAGCGTCTTTTGCAGTCCCTTTGGGGCTTTATCCACAGCAATAAACCACTGCTTTGTGGCTCGAAAGATGATAGGCTTATGCGTTCGCCAGCAGTGCGGGTAGGAGTGGCGGATACTCTCTTTGTGCAGCAAGGCTTCACCTAAAAGATCGCAAATCTTATCATTGGCTTCAAAAACGTTCATACCCACAAATTCTTGCGGCAAAAGTCCTTTTTGCACGATCGTCTCGTCGTAGCGACCCTCATCATCCACTGGCATCAACACTTCCAAGTCGTACTTGAGCCCTACCCTGTAGTCGTCTTCACCATGTCCGGGGGCTGTATGTACCGCACCCGTTCCGGATTCCGTAGTAACATGCTCGCCAAGCACTATGCGGCTAAGCCTCTTGTTGAGCGGATTGATGGCATGAAGATTTTCCAACTCTTTCGGATCGATCTCTTTTTCTATTTCGCCTTTTATGATCTCTTTGGATTTGAGTTCTTCAAAGAGATCTTTTGCTACGATATAGCCATCGCTCGTAAGCACATAAGCGATAGTGGGATTAAGAGCGATCCCCGTGTTTGCCGGAAGCGTCCAAGGAGTTGTCGTCCAAATGACGATACTTGCCTTTTTACCTACTCTCTTGGCCGCTTCCTCAGCCAACTCAAATGCCACGTAGATAGATGGACTCGTCTTATCCTCATACTCCACTTCCGCCTCAGCCAATGCTGTTTTTGCCGCCCAGCTCCAATACACAGGCTTGCTACGCTCCACCAAAAGCCCCTCTTTGGCAATCTCACAAAGAGCTCGATAGATGTCGGCCTCAAAGGCAAAATCCATCGTCAGATAGGGCTTTTGCCAATCGGCAATGACGCCCAAAGATTGGAACTCTTCCTTTTGGATGGCTACGAATCTGCTAGCGTGCTCGCGGCAAAGCTCTCTGATTTTGCTCTTTGGCAACTGCTCTTTTTTGGAACTGCCAAGTTTTTTCTCCACTTGCTGCTCGATTGGCAGGCCATGGCAGTCCCATCCTGGCGTAAAGCGCACGGCTTTGCCTTGAAAATAGTTAAATTTGACGATGATATCTTTGAGGATCTTGTTGAGCGCATGGCCTATATGGATATGCCCATTGGCATAGGGAGGACCGTCGTGCAGCGTAAAAAGAGGGGCATTTTCCCGCTTTTTCTTCATCTTTTCATAAACACCCTCTTCAAACCATTTCTTGTATCTTTTTGGCTCATTTTGAGGCAGATTTCCCCGCATTGGGAAAGTGGTCTTGGGTAGTAAAAGAGTCTCTTTGTAATCCATCCATACCTCTTTTGGTTTTTTAAAAGATATTGTATAAAAAAAGTGATTAAAAGGCTCTGAATATTTGATATAATCTATGAAAGTAGGCAAAAGGAAGCGCTATGAAAACGATCATGCTCTTTGTGGGCAAAGAATTTCTCATAAACGCGGCTCTATGCGATTATATCGAAAGAGAAGCGAAGAAGTGTATAGGACCTATCAGCTCTAAAATGCATCTTTTCGAAAAAGACAAAGATCTCTTCTTGCATATCTCCAACGCGTGGCAGGAGTATGAGAAGGTTCTCATCGTGACGCTCGATAGAACCTACGCGACGGTAAGCAAGATAGTCGCTACCATTTTCGAAGACACACTTAGAGCCAAAGAGGATATGCTCGTACCTTCCAAAGCCCAAAAAATCGAGCATGGAAGCTTCCTTGTCGCCGACGACGACAAAGAGCTCAACGTCATTCGCCTCAAACCATCCCAAAAAGCTCCTGCGATTTTGCTAAGTTCGCAGCAAGAGAGCAGCTTTAGCTACATCTTCGATATACAAAAAAAGGAGATCGAAGAGCGGATTGCACCACTTGCCAAAAGTTACGAAGTAGACTACATTTTGACAAGAGAGACCGAGGGGCTCTATAAACTCTACGCCTTCAACAAGAAATTTGGCGATTTGGCGATATTCATCCAAAACGCCAAACTTCTGCTTCCCAACAACCTCATCGTAACCAACAATATTTTCGAATATCTGATCGAACGCCTAAGCGCCCTGCATAAAAGAATCACTTTTGCAGAGAGTTGCACGGGAGGGCTTCTGGCCTCAATGCTCACAAAAGTACCGGGATCTTCCAATATTTTCGATGGCTCCCTCATCACTTACGCCAATGAGATCAAAAACGCTTGGCTTGGCGTCAAAAAAGAGACTTTGCAAGCCTTTGGCGCGGTAAGCGCCGAGACAGTAGAAGAGATGTTAGCAGGTGCTTTACGCGTCTCGCAAGCCGACTATGCCATAGCAATCAGCGGCATAGCCGGACCTGGCGGAGCGACTGAGACCAAACCCGTAGGCACGGTGGTAATTGGATGCAAAAGCCAAGAAAATGAAATAGTGCGTACCATCTATTTCCAAGGGGATCGCAACTACATTCAATACCAAGCGGCAATGTATGGTATCAAGCTCCTTTTTGAGGTTGCAAGAGAGGAGCTTTTCTAAAACTCTTGACAAAGAAAATTTTTTTGCTTATAATTTCACTCACATTCGCACAGGGAAGCCCTGAAATGCGAAGCTTTGACCCCTTAGCTCAGCTGGTAGAGCAACTCCCTTTTAAGGAGTGGGCCGTTGGTTCGAATCCAACAGGGGTCACCACTTGCGACCCCTTCATCTAGTGGCCAAGGATGCCACCCTTTCACGGTGGTCACAGGGGTTCAAATCCCCTAGGGGTCGCCAC
>WGBC01000108.1 GCA_015494535.1 Nitratiruptor sp.
GTGTTTGGGAGATTGCCTCTTGTCCTATGAGCTCTTCAAAGCGTTTGGGACGATATTTGAGTGCCAGCGTCACTATGTTTCCTTGCGTAGAGATTGTATAATTATACATATTCAAAGTTTAAAGGCTGCCTATGAAAATCGGATTACTTTTCGTGCTGATTGTGTTTGTGGCGTTTCTCATTTTTGGTAGGGATGCTATGAAAATTGCTCTAGAGGGAAATTCACTCAAAATTTATAGCAAGAAGTGTAGTGTAAAAATCGATGTGGCACTAGAAGAGGAAAAAAGCGATGTGGTGGATGAGGTGCAAATTGATCGGCTCTTTTTGCGTTTGCCAAATAGGCAAAGCATTGTCTTAGAGCGCATCAACCTAGATCCAAAACACGATTTTGGCATGCCTTACAATGAACTGCTAAGCTCACTCTTTCAAAAAAAGGCACAAGAAATATTTGCCAAAAATGGTATGAGTATTTTTCAGCTAGATAGTTTTTATGTTGCACTTTTTGATAAAACAAAGGATGATTTGGTGCTGCTCTATCCTTTGGATCATGAGATAGTGCAAGCATTACAAGAGTGCAGATCGATTAATTGGAAAAAGGTCCAAATTCCGCCAGTAACTTTGAGTAAGTGGGATATAAAGCTCATTATTATGGATGGATTGATTGAGAAAGATATTTAGGATTTAAGCCACTTTTGGGCTATTTTTTTGAGCTTTTCTGGATTTTCAGAAGCGAAAAATTTGAGGGTTGGAGTAGTAGTGGAGGGTTTGGCAAGTCCTCTTTGTTCTAGATGCTCCACTATCGCTTCACCCGAGTGAATGAGCGTAGTTTTGTGATGAAAATAGCTCTTAATCGCATCTTGGATAAGAGGAAAGTGCGTACATCCCAGAATAACTGCGTCAGGTTTGAGATCGCCAAAATAGTGGCGCATCGTGGCTTCAAGTATCTCTCCACTAAAAATCTCTTCTTCCACAAGTGGCACGAAAAGTGGCGTGGGTTTTGCAATGAGATTGTTGTAGCCATGTTTTTGTAGCATCTTTTGGTAGCGTTTGCTGTTGATGGTGGCGTTGGTGCCGATAATGAGAATGAGGCTATCTGGATCGATGCGTTTTGTTACGGCCATTACTCCCGGCTCAATCACGCCAACTACGGGAAAAGGTGCTACCTCTTGCATCTCTTGGATTGCATAGGCGCTTACGGAGTTGCAAGCGGTGATCAGAATATCGATGTCGAAGTTTTTGAAAAACTCGAGAGCTTCTAATGAGTAGCGAATGATGGTGTTTTTGTCTTTGGGGCCGTAGGGTACGCGCGCGGTATCGCCAAAGTAGATAATCTCATCGAAAAGATTGTGATCCACAAGGCTTTTGAGAACCGTAAGCCCTCCCACTCCGCTATCGAATACCCCTGCGCGCAAGGGCTTATGCCCCTTCGTTCATGATGGAGAGAAACTCCTGGTTATTTTTGGTTTTAAGCATTTTTGAGTAGAGGAATTTGAGCGCTTCCACTTCGTCCATAGACTGCATCGCGTTGCGCAGTGCCCAGATTTTTGGCAACGTGTTTGGATCGATGAGAAGCTCCTCTTTTCTCGTTCCAGATTTGAGGATGTCGATAGCTGGATAGATTCTGCGATCTGCGATTCTTCTATCAAGTACGATTTCGCAGTTACCGGTTCCTTTGAACTCTTCGAAAATCACCTCATCCATGCGCGAACCAGTATCGATAAGGGCAGTTGAGATAATAGTGAGGCTTCCACCCTCTTCGATGTTTCTAGCTGCACCAAAAAATCTTTTTGGTTTATGCAGTGCGTTGGCATCCACGCCACCACTGAGTACCTTACCGCTAGATGGTGTGACTGTATTGTAAGCGCGCGCGAGCCTCGTGATGGAATCTAGCAAAATCACTACATCCTTGCCCATCTCCACGCGGCGCTTCGCTTTTTCAATCACAAGCTCCGCTACGCGCACGTGGTTTTTTGCTGGCATATCGAATGTGGAGCTGTATACTTCGCCTTTGACGCTTCGCTCCATATCCGTCACCTCTTCTGGGCGCTCGTCCACCAAGAGCACGATAAGCTCCACTTCTGGATGGTTTTTGGCAATACCGTGCGCGAGCTCTTTCATAAGCTCCGTCTTACCGCTTCTTGGAGGTGCCACGATGAGGGCACGTTGCCCTTTGCCAATAGGCGTGAAGAGATCGAGCACTCTACCTGTTAGCTTCATAGGATCGTATTCGAGCTTCAAGCGCTCTGTAGGATAGAGCGGTGTGAGGTTGTCAAAAAGAGGGCGCTTTTTGGACTCTTCCGGTGGCAGGTAGTTGATAGCCTCGATTTTGAGCAGGGCGTAGTAGCGCTCCTGATCTTTTGGTGGGCGCACTTGCCCAGTGACGATATCACCAGTCCTTAGAGCGAAACGCCTAATCTGCGTAGCGCTCACGTACGCATCATTGGCGCTGTTGGAGAAGTTTTCGTTAATCGCTCGTAAAAATCCATACCCTTCGGAGGTGATTTCCAAAATCCCTGTAAAGAGGATGTAGCCACCTTTGCTCACTTGATTTTTGAGGATCTCAAACATAAGATCCTGGCGTTTGAGCTCTTGCGGGTTTTCTATGCCAAGATTGGTAGCGATGTTGAGAAGTTCGTCGATCGTTTTGGTGCGAAGCTCTTCTATGGTGTAGCCATCTACTGGGATGTGGGTACGTTTGTTTTTGTTTTTTTCCAACTCTTCTTGGGAGTTTTCGACAGTATCGTTGGTCTTTTCGCTCATGGATTCCTTCTTTGTTGAGGTTTCGGTAGGTTGTTGAAGTTTTCTGCAATTTTAAACAAAAACGCCTCTTTAGTCAAGAGTCAAGACAAAAAGGCGATATATAAAAGGGCGGGATAGATAAGCACGTTTAAAAACCCTATCCATTTTGGAATAGGCATATGAAGTTCAAGTGGCAGCACTTCAGCAAGTCTGTTTTGTTCAACTTTTTGTACAATCACCAGTTTAAATGCAATATCGAAAAACTTCAAAAATAGAATACTCAAAAACCAAAAATTGCTTAGATCGAATTTGATTCCTATATACAGAGAGTAGATGAAACTTGGGTGATGAAAGAAGAAGCTAAAGATTCCTTTTTTGTATTGCGTATAGATATTTGCAATTATTTGCTGCATAGATGAGCCCATCTGCCAGCTTGATTCATATATTTCAAAAAGGACTAATAGAAAAACATATATAATTATCTCTTGCATCCACATCCTTTAAAGGTTTGGTGTGATTATACTCAATACAGGTGGAACATTTAATAAAATTTATGACCCTATAGCTGGGAAACTCATAGTGCCAAAACATAATAGTTCTATTGAAGAGATTGTAAAGGCTTTGCACCTTACTATCCCTATAGAAGGACTGATTTTCAAAGATAGCTTGGAATTTGAGGAGAGTGATAGGGCAGCTTTAGTGGATGCTATTGAAAAAAGCCGTGAGCAAAGCATCGTAGTGGTGCATGGGACTGACACGATGGATAAAAGTGCAGCGTATGTAGCGCAGAGGATAGAGGATAGATGCATCGTCTTTACAGGGGCGATGGTGCCTTATAGCATCGACAAGGCAGAAGCGAGTGCTAATTTGACGTTGGCAATCGCAAAAGCGATGCATTGTCCATCAAGAGGCGTCTTTATTGCAATGCATGGGCTCGTAGCAGAGCATACTAAAATATTTAAAGATCGAGAAAGAGGTGTTTTTTGTCTAAAGTAAGATGCGATCACTGCCATTTGGAGTTTGATGAAGATGTGATGATCAAAGATGGGGAACACTATTTTTGCTGCAAAGGGTGCCAAGGAGTTTTTCATCTGTTAAAAGCTGAGGGCCTTGATAGCTTTTATGAAAAACTTGGCGATACCAAGCTTGAGCCTGCCAAAGAGATAAAGGATGATTTAGAGAAGTTTGATTTGGAAGGCTTTATCAAGCGCTATGTGAAGGTGCGGGATGATGGCTTGTATGAGATCAATCTCATAATTGAAGGCATTCACTGTGCAGCATGTGTGTGGCTTAATGAAAAAGTTTTGCATAAACTTCCAGGCGTCATAGAAGCTAGCATCAACTA
>WGBC01000109.1 GCA_015494535.1 Nitratiruptor sp.
TTTAGCATGAGTTTTCCAAAGGCTTTTTATAGTGCAAAGCTTAAGCGTGATATTAAAATTTTAAAAGAGCAAAGGCTTTGCATAGGCAAAGCCTTGAGCGAAATAGAGGCTAAAAAGTGCCTAAATTTTTAGCTCTTTTGCCAAAAATTTGGCAGTGTAACTTCTATCGCTATACTTTTGTGCCAGCTTCTCTGGCGTACCGGTAGCGACCACCTGCCCGCCTTTGCTTCCACCCTCTGGCCCCATGTCGATAATGTAGTCGGCATTTTTTATCACATCTAGATTGTGTTCAATCACAATTACACTATTGCCAAGATCTACTAATGAATGCAGCACCTTTACCAGCCTATCCACATCCGCAAAATGTAGTCCCGTCGTTGGCTCATCAAGAATATAGAGTGTTTTGCCTGTATCTTTTCGGCTCAGCTCTTTTGCTAGCTTGATACGCTGCGCCTCCCCGCCGCTCAGAGTCACGGCATTTTGCCCCAAAGTGATGTAGCCAAGACCCACATCCTGGAGGGTTTTGAGTTTTCGCTCAATTTTTGGAATAGCTTTGAAAAACTCTAGCGCCTCATCCACGCTCATAGCCAACACTTGTGCGATATTCTTGCCTTTATACTTCACTTCCAGAGTCTGTTCGTTATAGCGTGTTCCCTTACATGCATCACACTTAATCATAATATCAGGCAAAAAGTGCATCTCAATCTTTATCTCACCCTCGCCTTTGCACTTCTCGCATCTGCCTCCCGGCACGTTGAAGCTAAATCTCCCTGGGCCAAAGCCCCTTAGCTGCGCCTCTTTTGTTTTGGCAAAAAGGCTTCTTATCTCATCCATCACGCCCGTATAAGTAGCTGGGTTGCTCCTTGGGGTCCTGCCTATTGGGCTTTGATCCAGATAGATCACTTTATCAAGCTTATCCAGCCCCTCAATCGTAACGCCCGCAATCTTTTTGACTTTTTTAGCGTGATTGAGCGCCTCTTTGGCAACCGGCAAGAGAGTTTGCAGCACAAGGGAGCTTTTGCCGCTGCCGCTCACTCCTGTAACCGCTACGAAGTTGTTGAGCGGGAACGAGACTGAAAGGTTTTTGATATTGTTGATGGTGACGTTGCTTACTTTCAACCACTCGTTTTGGGGGCGTCTATGAAAATACTCGATTTTCTTCTCGCCTTTGAGATATTTGGCAGTGAGGGTGTCACTTTTTTTGAGCTCTTCTACGCTGCCGGCAAACACCACCTCTCCCCCATATTTGCCAGCCCCAGGACCAATGTCTATCACAAAATCGCTCGCTTCTATCGTCTCTTTGTCGTGTTCCACCACGATAACCGTATTGCCCTTTTTTTGCAAATTTTTGAGGGTTCGAATGAGCTTGAGGGTGTCTCTTTCATGCAGACCGATACTTGGCTCATCCAATACATACATCACGCCCGTAAGGCCGCTGCCAATCTGGCTTGCGATCCTAATCCTTTGCGACTCTCCTCCGCTGATAGTCCTCGCATCTCTGCCTAAAGTCAGGTATCCAAGCCCCACATCCACGAGGAAAAAAAGCCGCTCTTTTATCTCTTTAAGAATCGGCTCAGCTATCTTTCTTCGCTGCTGTGTAAGATAGGCGAAATTCTTTTCCTCTGCAAAGAAGCTATAGGCCTCCTCTATTGGCATATCCAATATCTCGCCAATGCCTTTGCCAGCAACCTTGACCGCTAGGCTTTGGGGTTTGAGGCGATGCCCTTTGCACGTTGGGCACACCTTCTCACTCATATACTCACTCAGTTCCTTTTCATCCTTGAACATATCGTACGCTATCTTGATGACGCCCGGCCAGATACGCGTAAGCCTATGGCTTTTCCATTGAAACGTAACGGCTCCAGGGGCGCCATAGAGAATCGCTTTTTTGTGGTGCTCTGGGAGGTTTTCGTAAGGAGCATCTATATCGATACCCTCCTCTTGGCAAAAGGCTTTGAGAAACGAAAAGTAGTAGCTTTTGTTGTAGCCATAAAGAATCTTGATAGCACCTTTTGCAATGCTTTTGTGCTC
Source organism: Nitratiruptor sp. (assembly GCA_015494535.1). GTDB lineage: Bacteria > Campylobacterota > Campylobacteria > Campylobacterales > Nitratiruptoraceae > Nitratiruptor. The sequence goes on from WGBC01000109.1 coordinate 2,032, forward strand.
ATCGATGATTTTGACTAGATCCAAAGTGTAGCGAATGCCAAGTCCATCGCACTCCTCGCATGCTCCTTTTGGAGAATTGAACGAAAAGCTTAGAGGCTCCAACGGCTCAAAGCTCACCTTACAATCAAAACAAGCCAAATGCTCGCTATAGTGGTAGTGTGACTTCGCACCTACTTCATCGGCATTGATGATATCTATCTCCACCTCGCCATAGCTTAGATGCAAAGCTTTTTCTATGTCATCGGCTATGCGCGATCTATTCTCCTCCTTTATCACAAGCCTATCGATAACGGCTTTGATGGTGTGTTTTTTGGTTTTGGATAGCTCGATCTCCTCATCCAAGCGCACCATCACTCCATCTATCATAGCCCTTACGTACCCTTTTTGGCGCAAGGATTCTATGAGATCGTTAAAGCTTCCCTTCTTCTCTTTGATAAGTGGGGCCAAAATGATGGCTTTGCTACCTATTGGAAGCTTTAACACCTCATTAATTATATCTTGCGGCGTCATGTGCGAAATCTCTTTGCCGCACATATGGCAGTGTTGATTGCCAACCCTTGCATAAAGCAAACGCAAATAGTCATAGATCTCCGTCACCGTCCCAACGGTACTTCTTGGGTTTTTGCTAGTAGTCTTTTGCTCAATGGCAATAGCGGGTGTGAGTCCCTCTATCTTATCCACATCGGGCTTATCTAACCTATCGAGAAACTGCCTTGCATAGCTTGAGAGTGACTCAATATAGCGTCTTTGCCCCTCCGCATAGAGCGTATCAAAAGCCAAGGTACTCTTACCGCTGCCTGAGAGACCTGTAAAGACGATGAGCTTGTTTTTTGGCAAAGTAAGATCGATGTTTTTGAGATTATGCTGTTTCGCTCCTATAATCTTGATGCTATCCAATCACACTCCTACAAATATTTTTTTTACAACCAATAGCATAATAATCGCGTAAATTACAATAAGCGCCTTTTTGAACCGCTTAGCATCGGTTTTATGTGCCAATTTTATACCAAAATAGACGCCAATAAGCGAACTGGCTCCCACCAAAAAGCCATGCAGATAGTCTATATGTCCAAAAAGGCTCAGACTCACAAAACCGCTTATGGAAGAAAAAATCACGAAAAAGAGCCCCATAGAGGCAGCTTTTTTGATATCAAGATGAAAAAAACCCACCAAAATGGGCGTAACCAATATACTGCCACCAACCCCAATACTAATAGCAAAAAGCCCGATACCAACGCCCACCAAAAATATGAGTGGCGTCGGGATATCTTTGGACTCGCCTGGCGTATGGGGCGCTTTGAAAAAGCGATACATCGCAAACGCCACAAAGCCTAAAAACATCCACTCAAGCACGCGGCTAGGCACAATGCTTACAAAGTAGCCGCTGCCTAAGGCTCCCAAAAAGCCTCCAATGCCAAGAGCAAGCCCCTCATGGATTTTGAAGATGTTTTTCTTGAAATTGAGGTATGATCCAAAAAGGGAGCTAAAAACCATCTGCGTCACCGAAATCCCAACGGCCTCTTTGATATCGAAACCAAGATAAAGAAGTATCGGCACCAAAATCGTGCCTCCCCCAATGCCAAAAAAGCCAGAGAGCAGACCAACCGCTATACCGACTATAACAAGCTCCATCCAAGACCTTTTTTGATGCGATTATACTACAAAACGAAAGATTTATTATGAATTTATGAAATAACAATTATAATTATGCATTAGATAATAACAGGGAGGCACCCTTTGAGAAAAATCTTTCTACTGATCTTTGCAATCCAGCTTTTCGCCACAATGATCCTCAACCTCAATGTCAAAGAACAAAAAGAGAGCGTGGATCTTTTCATCAATTTCGATATCCCTTACGAGGGTAAAATAGCGCAAAAAATTGAAAAAGATAAAATAGTTCTTTTTTTAAAAGATGTTAAGATTTTAGCAAGCTGGAGCAAAAAACTGCACAACCCTTTTATCTATCAGATAGATGTCACACCTGCAACAAAAGGCACTCAAATCATCATCTACACCGTCAAGAAACTGGAAATTAGAGCGGCTAGATCAAAAGATGGCTTCAGCCTCAAACTCAGCTTCAAGCCCGCCATACAAGCGAATATCGCCAAAACCGCTAGCAGCTTCGATTACACGAAGATTATCTATTGGGTGGTAGGATTCATCGCAGCCGCAATGCTGCTTTTGCTGCTGCTCAAACTCTTCGCCAAACCGAAACCAAAACGCACTAAAAAGATAGTGGTAGAACAAAGTCCTAAAGAAGATTTTCACATAAAATTCGAAAAGCCTTTAGACGAGCACAACAAGATCGCACTCATTTCGTTTCATGGCATAGACTATCTGGTGATTATAGGCATCAACAATATATTACTTGGCAAATTCAAAAATGGAGAGATTGAAACGCACGAGGATTTCGAAAGAGCAATAGACATGCATAATGTCAAAACCGAAAACAAAGAAGAAGAGCACATTTTCACTACAATTGAAGAATACAAGAAAAAAGCGAGCGGCGAGATCTAAGCGGCAAGTGGAGCGAAAAACTCCTCAATGAGCTGAAGCATCTCCTCTTTTTGCGTGACGTTGTTTATCTTTTCTCTAAATTGCGAAGCATTCGGGTAGCCTTTTGAGTAGGTATGCAGGTGCTTGCGAAAGAGCACGACTCCATACTCTCCATAAAACTCTACCATCTGCAAAAAATGCTCTTTGATGATGGCGAGCTTCGTCTCTTCATCCACAAACTCTTGCGCGTTTTTGAGCTGATAGAAGATCCAAGGCTTGCCAACAGCCCCACGCCCTATCATGACCCCATCCGCTTTTGTATAAGCCAAAACCTCTTGAGCCTTTTCGAAACTGGTGATATCTCCATTGGCAATCACGGGAATAGAGACTGCGCTCTTTGCCTCCTTGATGGCTTCGTAATCAACAGGGGCCTTGAATCCCCCGCTTCGTGTGCGCCCATGGATGGTGATGAAGTCCGCGCCAGCCTCTTGGGCGGCTTTGGCGATATTTACCGCTATATTTTCCTCAAAACCGATGCGCACCTTCACTGAAGTGTAAGTTTTATTGGAGTGGCGCTTGATTGTCTCGATGATTCTTTTGAATTTATCCAAATCTTTCAAAAGTGCACTGCCCGCTCCTTGTTTGATTATCTTTGGCACGGGGCAGCCGCTATTAAGATCGATTCCGTCGATTCCTTCTATTGCATTGAGCTTTTGCACCGCTTTTTTGACTACCTCTTCGTCACTGCCTGCAATCTGCACAAAATATGGATCTTCAAAAGGAGATTTTTCGATCATCTTCAAACTCTTCGCACTTTCATACACCAAGGCATTGGAGCTAATCATCTCGCTGATAGTGAGATCGGCTCCAAATTTTTTGACCACGCTCCTAAAAGGTAGATCGGTATAGCCAGCCAGCGGCGCTAGGACAAAGAGCGGCTTTGAGAAATCCAGTTTCATTGCGCAAACATCTCCAATGGATAATTTTTACCACAATCTTTGAGCTCTAGATAAGCTTTGTAGTTGAGAAGCTCCTCTTCGTTGGTGGTTTCTAGATACTCTTTTGCCTTGTCGATCATTTCAAGATCCAGTAACGTATAGACGTAAGCACCTTCGCTTCTTTCGTCTTTATCTTTGAGATGTTCGAAAAGCTTGAGCCTCTCATCTGGCGCCAAAACTTCCTTGCACGCTTTTGCAAGGCGAAGATAGTTCTTTTCGCACATTTTCATCTGCGACTCTTGCAAGATATAGAGAATGTCTTGGTAGTGCAGCTGCGCTTCTTGATCTTTGTAGTACGCAATCAGTTTCAACAACGTCTCGAAATCGAAAATCTTGGCATACTCTTTGATCTTGGACATGTCGCTAAAGCCGATATAGACTTCCAGTGCTTTCTGGCATAGCTCGTTGGGGTATTCGGAGCAGTTTTTCAAAATCACACCGCTGAAGGTGGGCTCGTTTTTGAGCCTGTTTTCGTAGTTTTGTACCAAAATCGGATTTTTGGGCGAGAGCGTGAAACCCTCGATCTCCACATAGATGCCGTTAGTGATGTCTTTGAGATACTCCAGCGGCTTTTTAAGGCGATTATCCGTGATATCTATCTTGAAATCTTGCGGGATGATGTGGGATTTGTCACTCACTCTTCCCAAATTCTTGGCTTCGGTAGTCTTATATTGGTGCGTTTTTGGCTCTCTCAAAATCGCCTGGGCAAAAGATTTGATGAGCGTCTCATAATCTTTCTTGTAGCGTTTGAGCACCATGAAATTGATAAAAGAGTAGTATGACATATGGAAAAAGGATGCCAAAAACATGATAGCCATGGGAATGACAATCCATATAGCCACTGGTAGCGTCACTGGCACGCCAAAAATCTCGAATGTATAGACCCTATCTATCTGTGAATAGACAAATCCCCCCAATGCCACCATCAAAAGTAGGCTAAAGAATATATACCTTTTAATTCTCATATCTGCTCCTATTTATGGTATGGATGGTTATGCACGATGCTCAAAGCCCTAAAAATCTGCTCCAATAACACGAGCTTGGCTATTTTGTGACTCATGGTCAATGGACTCAGGCTCAAGCTCATATCGCACTTGCTTACAAACGCTTCTTCAAGCCCATAAGCCCCTCCGATAAAAAAAGCGATAGTCGAGTGCTCCTCGAAAAGTTTCGCAAAAGCAAAACTATCCATTAATTTTCCACCTGGATCCAACGCAATATTTACGCCATTTTGGATCAAGTGGGGGCTGAGAATCTCACTATAGATATTTTTTGCTTGCTGCTTTTGGGCTAGATTGATCTTTTTATTAAAGAAATTTTGCATCTTTATAGTAGCATATTTTTTTGTATTTTTCATGAGGTTTTGCGCCACCTCCTCGTAGCACTTATCATCTTTTTTGCCGATGGAGTTAATAAAGATCCTATGCATAGCTCAAAGCTTTGATGATAAGATCGGTGCCAATCGCCTTTTTCCAGATGTTGTCGATCTTATCAAACACCCGTATGCCCCCAATGGCCACTACTTTGTGCTTGGAGACTTTGGCGACTTCTGGCAACCTGTCTGCCAAAATATTTGTCACATCTTTGGTGCTACTAGCTCTATACGCTCCCAGACCGATATAATCCACATCCAAAGCGTTGGCCCTTTGCACTTCCTCCAGATTATGGGTACTCAAGCCAACAATACGGGCTTTGGCCACTTTTCTAATCACCTGCAATACTTCGCTCTCGTCAGCCAAGCCAAAAAGATCCATAATTTTGGCCAAATCCTCCTGACCTATATGCACCCCATCGCAAAGCCTAGCAAGTGCAATCTCGTCGTTAACGATGAGAATCCCGTCCCAAAGCTCTCGAAGCTTTTTGAGGCGCTCCTTTTTGGCTTGTAAATCCGCACTCTTGTCTCTATACTGCATGATTTCGCACTCAAAGCGCTTGGCAATAGCTACGAAATCCTCCAAGTCCAAACCGAAGCGATCCAGTAATGCTTTGTCACAAAGGGCGTAAATATCCCCTATCATCAAGCAGCCTCTTTGCCAAAAAGTTTCAATAAATCTCCAATGGTCTTTTTCATCTGAGGCCTCTCCACGATCATATCGATAAGACCATGTTCAAGCAAAAACTCGCTTCTTTGAAAGCCCTCTGGCAGATCCGCGCCAATCGTCTGTTTTATGACCCTTTGGCCTGCAAAACCGATGAGCGCACCAGGCTCAGCCATGATAATATCGCCAATCATAGCAAAAGATGCGCTCACCCCTCCCATGGTAGGATCGGTCAGCACGGAGATATAGGCAAGCCCCTCATCTGCCAATTTTGCCAAAGCCGCACAAGTCTTGCTCATCTGCATGAGACTGAAGGTGCTCTCTTGCATCCTAGCGCCCCCGCTCGCACTCACTATCACTAAAGGCTGGCGCTTTTCTATTGCCCGATTGACAGCACGCACGATCTTCTCGCCTTCCACCGAGCCAAGGCTTCCACCCATAAAAGCAAAATCGAACACCACTATCTGCGTAGGTACTCCCTCGATCTTGCACTCCCCACTGATGGCTGAGCTTGCCCTGCCTGTCTTTTTTTTGCCCTCTTCTATACGCTTTTTGTAGCTTTTCTTGTCCACGAATTTCAAAGGATCCACCGGCTCTAACTCCGCGTCATACTCTACGAAACTCTTCTCGTCACACAGTATCTCGATGCGCTCTTTCGCTCCAATACGAAAATGGTACCCACATTTTGGACAGACGTTGTAGCGGTTTTGCACCTCTTTATAGTACATCAACGCATTACATTTTGGGCATTTAACCCAGTGGCTTGGCTGCTCCGTAGAGCTTGGCTGCGACTTTCTTATCTTGAAAAGATCACTGATTCCCATGGCAATCCTTTTGCACTATTTCACATATCTTATCAAAAACTTCTTGCTCTTTGCTCAGCACGATGGTATTGCTGTCTTGGTAACAATAAAGCCCCTGGGCTTGGTGTAGCCCAGCCGCCACGTCATAATCACGGATCTCGCCTATAAAAATCACAAACTTCACATACCGTGCATACGCAAGAGAGAGTGCCACTGCGCCGGGGCTTCGAAACTTTAGTCCAGCTTCTTTGAGATGCGCTACCACATCTGCATTTGCATAAGCTTTCTCAAAAATTCCCACCTTTGCGTGGTAGTTGACGCGTATATTTTTGAGTCTATCGTGAAAGAGAGAACCCTTTTTGTAAAAGCCATCCCATTTGACGAAAAAGTCGCCTGTCGCATAATTGACTACAAATGAAAAAAGCGTTTTTTCTCGCTCTTTGAGCGCAATAGAGGAGCCAAAATAGGGAAATGTGGAGAGTAGGTTGTCGCTCCCATCAATTGGATCTACGATAAGTACTCGCTCTCCCTCACCTACCTCTCCGGCCTCTTCAGAGACGATTTTGCCATATTTCTGCAATTTTTCGATGAAGATATCCTCCGCGAAGAGATCGATCCTACTGGAAGGATCTCCCCCCGCACCTCGCCCATCGTATAGATAGAAGCTCTCATCCAACCCCTTGCGGATCTTTTCAAAAATCTGGCAAGAGGCCGCTTTGACATCTTTGAAAAGCTCTTCCACTTTAGCCTATCAACTTCTTGATTATGGATTTCGCAGCTTCCCTGCCATCATAGGCAGCGGTAACGACCAAATGCGCACCACGATAGCAATCTCCACCTGCATAAACACCTGGTTTGGTGGTTTCGTATTCGCTATTTATCTTGATTGCTCCCCACTCATTAGTCTCGATACCATGCTTCGCCAAGAATTCCAACGGCGTATTCTCAAAACCCAAAGCAAAAATCACCACGTCGGCTTCGATGGTAAATTCACTGTTTTTGACAATTTCCAATTTTCTTTTGCCATCTTTTGTAGTAGTGGATATGGTCTTGACAAACTCCACGCCTATCACTTTACCCTCGTCGTCTGTGAGCACTTTTGTTGGAGCAGCGTTATAGACAAACTCCGCTCCCTCTTCTTGGGCGTTTTTCACCTCTTTGCGGCTTCCTGGCATACTTGCGGCATCCCTTCGATAGACGCATATCGCCTTTTTTGCCCCCTCTCTGATACTCGTTCGCACGCAGTCCATAGCCGTATCGCCGCCACCTATGACGACGACGTTTTTATCTTTTACCTCTTTTTCCTTGTCGTAGCTGTCACCAAAAATTTTACGCTGAATGTTTGTGAGAAAATCCATCGCCATCATCGCACCCTTGGCGTTTTCGCCAGGGATACCCGCTTTTCTAGGTTTCGTCGCACCAATACCGATAAATATAGCGTCGTAATTCTCCAAAAGCTCCTCAAACTCTAAGTTTTTTCCCACTTCCACATTGAGATTGAGCTTCATGCCAGCCTCAATAAGCCAATCGATCCTTCTTTGGATAACTCTTTTATCGAGCTTGAAATTTGGAATGCCGTAGGTTAACAATCCGCCCGCTCTATCGGCTCTCTCAAATACATGCGGCTCGATGCCGGCTCTAAGCAGGTAGGTTGCACAGCTAAGCCCTGCTGGCCCGCTACCGATGATGGCTACCTTTTTGTCAGTTTGTTTGCTGCTAAACTCTGGGCGCATACCCTTTTTGAAACCCTCTTCCGAGATGAATGTCTCAATAGCCCCGATGGTAATGGCACCATAGCCCTCATTGAGGGTACACGCCCCTTCACAGAGTCTATCTTGCGGGCATACGCGACCCATAATCTCCGGAAAAGGCGAAGACTCGTTGGAAATCTTAAAAGCGAATTCAAGATCCTTCTCCGCTACGGTCTTTAGCCAATGCGGGATGAAATTGTGCAGCGGGCAAGCGTTGTGACAATAGGGATCCCCACACTGCACGCATCTATCGGCTTGCGTTGCCGCTTCGTTGGGATTGTAAACATCGTAAATTTCTTGAAAATCTTTAATCCGCTCGTTGACGGCTCTCTTTTTTGGTTCGATTCTTTCGTTAAAGATAAAATTTTGCATATTATTCCCCTTCCTCTAGGTTCAAAGGAACTTTTCTGAGCTCTTTCGGGCGTACCATCCAAAAATTCCTAATCTCCATTCTAAAATCGTCCAAGATATCTTTTGCTTTTTGACTGCCTGTTTCGTCGTAGTAGGTTTGCAGCAGTTTTTTAAGATAGTGGCGGGCTTCGTCAAACTCGTCAATATCGATTCGTCTAGCTTCAATCAACTCTTGGTTGATCTTTTCTATAAACGTATGATCTTCATCATAGACAAATGCAAGCCCTCCGGTCATACCTGCACCGAAGTTGATACCCGTTTTGCCGAGAATGACAACGATTCCACCTGTCATATACTCACAGGCATGATCGCCCGTACCCTCTACCACAGCCAAGGCACCGGAGTTTCGCACCGCAAATCGCTCTCCCACCTCACCTGCAACAAAGAGCGTACCGCCAGTGGCACCATACAGACATGTGTTACCTGCGAGGCTAAAGCGCTGTTGTGGATACTTGGAGGTAATGACGATTTTTCCTCCATGCATACCCTTGCCCACATAGTCGTTGCCTGCACCTTTGACGTTGATTGTCACGCCATTGATGAGAAACGCTCCCAAGCTTTGCCCAGCAATCCCCTCTAGATTGATGGTGATGCTACCATCTTTAAGTCCCGCATCGCCATAATACTTGGCTATTTCGCCGCTGATACGCGCTCCGAAGCTTCTGTTGACGTTTGTGATCCTTTTGTTGACGATCACACTCTGTCCCGGATTTTCGATGGCTGGGTAGATCTCTTTGAGTATCTCTTTTTCGAATTCGTTGCTATCGAATGGCTCGTTGGAAGGCACTTGGCAGGTATCTACGCCATCAAGACGCATCAATACCGAGCTAAAATCGAACTTCTTGGCTAGTTCATGATCGATTACTTTGAGCAGATCTGTACGTCCAATAATATCTTGCAAACTCGTAAATCCAAGTTGGGCCAAGATCTTTCTTACATCCTCCGCTATGAGAGTGAAGTAGTTGATGAGCCTATCTACCGTTCCCACATAGTGCTCACGCAAAAACTCGTTTTGTGTCGCGATACCTACGGTACATCTATTGAGGTGACAAACCCTCAAAATCTTACATCCAATGATGGTAAGTACTCCCGTTCCAAAAGCGTAGCTCTCGGCTCCCATGATGGCGGCTTTGACAATATCGAGCCCAGTTTTGAGCCCACCATCTGTTTGTAATTCCACAAACTCTCGCAAATGGTTGGCTTTGAGAGCGTTATGGGCTTCTGTGAGTCCTAGCTCCCAAGGGTTGCCTGCAAATTTGATGGAAGTAAGTGGCGCGGCACCCGTTCCCCCATCGCCACCAGAGATGATAATCTTATCGGCATATGCTTTGGCAACGCCTGTGGCAATTGTCCCTACTCCTGCAGTGGATACCAGCTTCACTGCCACTTTCGCATCTGGGTTGACCTGCTTGAGATCGAAAATGAGCTGTGCGAGATCTTCAATGGAGTAGATATCGTGGTGCGGCGGTGGAGAGATGAGGGTCACTCCCGGCATTGTGTGGCGCAGTTTCGCGATGAGTGCTGTTACTTTGTGGCCTGGTAGCTGTCCACCCTCTCCAGGCTTCGCGCCTTGTGCGATCTTTATCTGGATCTCCTCTGCACTTCTAAGATACGCAGGCGTTACGCCAAAGCGCCCACTTGCAACCTGTTTGATCTTGGAGTTTTTAATTGTGCCAAAGCGGCTCTCGTCTTCGCCACCCTCTCCTGAGTTGCTCTTGGCTCCTATTGTATTCATAGCCTCCGCGATACACTCATGCGCCTCTGGACTGATAGATCCCAAGCTCATCGCGGCGCTATCGAAGCGTTTGAAGATATTTTCTATAGGTTCCACCTCATCCAAAGCTATTGGCTTGTTTGGAGAGTTGAACTCGAAGAAATCGCGGATGAAGCGAAGTCCTCGTTTATCTATCATGTTTTTGAGATCTTCGTAATCTTCCCATCTACCTGTTATGGAGACCTCATGGATCTTGTTGACCACATTCGGGTTGAAATCATGATATTCACTGCCATCGATATATTTGTAGTATCCTCCAAGTTCAAGTGGAAAGATTCTCTTTTCTATATCGATTTCATATGCGTTTTGATGATATTTTTCAAGCCTTTTTTCTATATCTTCATAGGTGAGCCCCGGCACTAAAGCCGCACTACCATGAAAACACTCATCTACCATCTCTTCGCTAAGCCCCAACACATCAAATAGGGCTGAGTTTCTATATGAAGCGATAGTGGAAATCCCCATCTTGGACATAATTTTCAAAAAACCGCCATTGAGTGCGTTAACCACGTTTTTGAACCTGTTTTTGAGTTCAAACGCGCTCAAATCTTGCTTATGAAGCTTCTCGTACACGGTCGCAAAAAGTAGGTATGGATAGACCGCACTCGCCCCATAGGCCACCATGACAGCCGCGCTGTGAGAATCGTGCACTTCACCTGTCACCGCAACGATGGATACAAGATGGCGAACGCCTGCTTCGAGAAGTTTCTTGTTGAGCCTTCCTACCACCATCGCCATTGGAATGATCTTTTTGTGCGGGCTAAGCTCTCTGTCATCCAGCACTATGATACGCACGCCATCATCTTTAACTGCGGCAATAATCTCATCAGTCAGTTTTTCCAAAGAGGCTTTGAGATCCTTCTCAAAAGCTGTAGAGAATGTACGGTTTTTGAAGCACTCTTTGTAACGAGGATGTTTCGGATCGCCATAGCTTAGCAGTACATCCATTTTTTCTTTGATTAAAATTGGAGAAACCGCTTTAAGGCGAATTGCATGGTCGGGATCTTCGTCTAAAATATTGTGAATCTCGCCAAAGCCGGTGTTGAGACTCATAACAATCTTTTCTCTGATTGGATCGATTGGCGGGTTGGTCACTTGGGCGAATTTTTGCTTGAAAAAGTCTGTAAAATTGCGCTGTTTGTCGCTAAATGCCGCCATTGGCGTATCGTCTCCCATACTTCCTACAGCCTCTTTGCCCTCTTTGATCATTGGCTCGATAACCTGTTCCACTAATTCATGGGTGATATGGAAATAGCGCTGCTTATGCACCACATCTTCTATTTTGTACTCTTCCAAATTGCTAAACGGGCTCTCGATGTGCTCTTGAAGATAGACCATGTTTTCATTGAGCCACTCGCTGTATGGATTGGAGTTTTTGAGATAATCGTTGATATCTTCATTTTTGAGAATCACGCCATATTTGAGATCGAGGGCTATCATCTCGCCACTTTGCAGCCTTCCTCGCTCCAAAATATTCTCTTCTGGCACTTGCAAAATCCCGTATTCGCTGGCTATGATAAGTCTTCTATCTTTCGTGATGATATATTTTGCTGGGCGAAGGCCGTTACGATCGAGTACGCACCCAATATAGCGTCCATCTGTTAGACTCACGGCAGCCGGTCCATCCCACGCCTCGAAGCAAGTACTCGTATACTCATAGTAGGCACGAAGCTCGGCATCCATATGAGGGGCGTTTTGCCAAGGAGCGGGGATGAGGGCACGCGCGGCTTTGAAAAACTCAACCCCATTGACTATCAAAAATTCAAAAAAGTTATCCAAACTCTTACTATCACTGGCTTCTGGCTCAAGAGGCGGTAAAATACGATCCAACTCTTCTGGTGAAAAAACTTCGCTCTTCAATGATTCGCATTTTGCTAGCACGTTGTATCTATTGGCTGTGATGGAGTTGATCTCTCCATTGTGCGCAATCATCCTAAATGGCTGTGCAAGTTTCCATTTTGGCAAGGTGTTGGTGGAGAATCGCTGGTGAAAGAGAGCGAAACTCGCCTCAAAATCCTCATCTTGCAAATCTGGATAGAACATCTTGATGTAGGTGGGCATGATCAGCCCTTTGTAGGCGATCATTTTGTTCGAAAATGTGGGGATGTAGAAATCTTCATCATCGATGAGAGCCTTTTCTATCTCCCTTCTTGTCAGATACAAAAGCGCCTCGAATCTCTTGGTGGCTATCAAGGAGTTTGGTGCTACGAATACCTGCACGATGTTTGGCAGCGTCTCTTTGGCAAGCTCACCCAACGCTTCAGTATTGATAGGTACGTGTCGAACATGCAAAACTTTCAAATCGTTCTTGGCGCAATATTCTTTGACCACTTGCAAATTATCTTCATTTTTATAAAAAACCACTGCCACCGCGTAGGTGCTTGGTAGCACGAAGTCCTCTTGGACAGAGATTTTTTTGAAAAACCTGTGCGGCATGGAAAACAGAAGCCCGCTTCCATCACCACTCTTGCCGTCTGCGGCGATAGCGCCTCTGTGCATCATTCTCTCGAGCGACTTGATCGCGTCGTCTACATTTTGATGGGATGGCTTGTTGTCGATGCTAGCCAATAGACCAAAACCGCAGTTGTCTTTGTAGCTTGTAAGAATATCCATATCAACCCTTTCGGTTTCAAGTGTTTTAAACAAACTTTAAACCTATTTTTTGTATATAAAAGTTTTTTTATTATACTTTGATATTCGTTAGAATCGACTTAAAAGTATTGCCAAGGGCTATTTTGCAATATTTTTGAGAAGTTTCGTACAAAGAGGATTATGCAAGGCTACATACTCAATATCACCAAAGCTAAAAATGAAGACCTCATCGTCACCATCTTGACACAAAAGAGGATCTATACACTATATCGCTTCTTTGGCGCAAGGCACTCCACCATCAACCTCGGATACAAGATAGATTTCGAGATAGAGTACCAACTGGGCTATCTGCCAAAACTGCGCAATATCACGCATTTTGGATACTCGTGGCTCAAGGAGATGCAAAAAAACCTTACCTGGCAGCAGTTCATCAAACTCTACTACAACCATCTCAAAGACTTGGAAGAGGTGGAGAGTTTCTACATGGAACTTCTGGATAAAATCGCCAAGAAACTTACTAAGCAAAATCCTTACAGAGCCATTATTGAGGGCTATGTGGAGTTGCTAGAACACGAAGGAAGACTGCATACAGAGCCATACTGCTTCGTTTGTGAGACGCATGTGGAAGATCCAGCTCTTGCTCGAGCTTTCCTACCGGCACACACCGTATGCATAGGGCAAGAGAGCTTTTCAAAATCTAAACTTTCCTATCTCTACAGTTACAAAGATGCGCAATTTTTCGATGACGAGGAAATCCAAAGGCTCTGGCAGATTCTCCTGCAAGGCCTCTAATTCTCCTCAAAATCGTCCACGTTCATATCTGCATCCACGAGGCTTCTGCCACCAAAATCCACTTTCTGAAGCACCATGATATCGGCAATCGGATCTTTTTTGACTATGTAGAGCTGGCCAAAGACCTGCTGTGGGTGGAAATTGAACTCTGAAAGTTCGATGGAGGCATCTTCATAGGCAATGGTTCGAGGCAAAAGCGTATCGCAAATAAGATCCAGATATCCTTCGCGCAAGATATCGTACTGATCGAACAGAATGGAGCAATCCACATATCCCATCTTTATCTTACGCCCATCGATATTTTCGGCATCCACGTCAAACTCCCAAACCCCATCCCCTTCATAGGATCTGATATAAAAGACCTCCCCTTCCTCGCACTCTTGTATAGAGGATAGGAGCTGAAGGATATCGCTGTTTTGCAGCTGTAGCTCGTCACTGTAGTATTTTTGATCCCCTACGGCCACGCTGCACTCATCCGCATCGACGCCCTCAATCTCCACAGGTGGCTCAAAGGCATCCACCTCTCCGCTCTCTACAAAATCGTTGACCAGTTCAAAAAGCTCACGCACATCCTCTTTGGAGTCCAGATCCACTTCGGTAATATCGAGCCCCTCTATCTCCATTCTACTTACATTGTAGATTTTTATAACTTTCGCCACACCTCTTACGGTGATATCGCCCATTTATCCCCCCTTTATTGCTTTTTTATATTGTATAGAAATTCCAACACTTTGACAACATGCTCATAGAGCTCTTCCGGGATATTCTCGTATAACTCCACACCAAAAAGGCGCTCCACTAGCTCCTCGTCCTCTTTGATGGGAATATCGTGCTCTTTGGCTACTTCGATGATTTTTTGTGCGATATAGCCCCTGCCTTTGCCAACGACTCTGCATTTGCGCTCCCTTTTTAGAGCGACCGCCTTTTTGTCCCTCATATCTTCCTATCCACAAAACTCTCTTCCATAAAAAAGCTACTATCAAGCCTCTCTTTGTAAAAATCGTCCACCACGATATCCACATAGATCCCACTACCGATGAAGCTGCTTTTGAGCGCTCCGATATTGGTAGCAATCCTCTCCTTGAACGCCTCGTCCTGTGCACCAAAAACTATCTGCAAATATTTTCTTCGTAAAAGCAGCGTCACTCGCACTTCATCACTATCCACAAAGCGCAAATAAAGCCTGCACATGTAGATATCGTAGCGACGAAGATGCTTGATAACTATTTCGCTATCCTCCACCGCCTCCCACAATACCGGCACGAAATATATCACCGCGCCGCCAAGTTGCGAGAGCAAAAGGTAATTTTGCAAAAGCTCCTGCATCTGTTGAAGCTGCACACTAAGCCTTCTATGCTTTTGCTGTATATCCTCCAAGCTATCTATCAATTTTTTCATTTTTTGCACAAAACTTCTGCCCAAAAGCTCATGGAACTCTTTCGCTTCGAGCCTTTTTGGAAAAAACTCCTCCAATCTCTTCGCGATTTCGGGAGCCTCTTGAGTAACTTGTTGGAGAGTCTCTTTGATTTTGTAGGAGGCTTTGAACAGTTTTGCATAGATATCATGGAGCAATATCGCATCGATTTGACGCTTGAGCCTGTGGTTGTTCGAAACGCTTAGCAGTGTCTCAATCTCTATCGAGAGGGGATCCAGCTTCGTTAAAAAAGAGAAATCTTCTGCATCTTTTATGACGCTTAGGCGCACAGAGCCATTTTCGTCCCTCTCTTGCACCTGCAAAAACAGTCTCTCACCCTTTTGCAGGGCCACTTCGCTTCTTAGTTCCCACACTTTTCCCAACATCCTAATTTGTGCCTTGCCTTCAGGCAGCAACCCCACCACTTGAGCTTGCAAGATCTGGTTGGTGCGAAGCTTTGGCAGCCGCGGGGCTGCAATATCGATATATCCAATAGCATCGGCAATGGGTTTTACTAACATTATAAGATTATCGGAAAGAGTAGCTAAACGCTTAGGCGCGCCTTGTCGAAAAAGGTATCGTCATGGATGTGGTAGAAAGAGGCGCGGATATATTTGAGTGCTTCAGGAAAGCGCTTCTCCAAATCCTTGATAAAGGCTTTCATATTCTCTCGTACATAAGGCTCTTTGATGTCAAAGCGCATAGCAGGGCACATCTCATCACCGATTGCCAAAAAGTTATTACGCTCGACAAACCCTCTCGTTTGCGCCTCTCTCACTTCGATAAGAGGGCGAATCACGTAGAGCCCTTTTTTGGTCTTGTAGATCGGAGGCATGGAGCGCATGGTGCCGTTGTAGAGCATATTCATAAAAAAGCTCTCAATCGCATCATCGAGATGGTGGCCCAAAGCCACTTTGTTGAAACCATTTTGCAGCGCATAGGTATAGAGCGCTCCTCTTCGCATCCTAGAAAAGAAGCTACAGTATGAGGAGTTTTGACGGATCTTCTCTTTGGCGATATCGAAAATCTCCGTCTCATACACCTCGTAATCTATCCCATACTCCTCGCAGTGTCTATGCAAAAAGCTGTAATCCTCTCCCATCCCATAGGATATGGTTACAGCCTTGAAGCTAAATTCATAGGGAGCCACACGCTGAATATGTTTGAGCGCATGCACGAGCGTCAATGAATCCTTGCCTCCACTCAAACCCACCAATACTTTATCGTTAGGCCCTAGCAGCTCAAAATGGACATTGGTTTTTGCAATCTGTTTGATCAACTTTTTGGTAAATTCGGCTCTTTTCATTGTATAATCTTATCCAGCATCGAGATGATAAAATCTGCGCTCACTTTTGAAGAGCTTTTCAAAAATTCGTCAAAATCGAAACTCGCATCCATATCTGCAGCATCGCTGATGGATCGCAAGATAAAAAAAGGCACATCATATGCATCGCATACCACGGCCACAGCCGCTCCTTCCATCTCCAACGCGTCAGCATGGAAGGTCTTCTTGATCCACTCTTTTCTGTTTGGATCGGCTATGAATTGATCGCCCGTGGCGATGATGCCTTCATGCAGTTTTATGCCTTTTTCCTTTGCCACGTTTTGAGCGAGCTGTCGAAGATACTCGCTACTTTCCACATACACCTTACCTTCTGGCACATAACCATATGGATGCCCAAAGGCGGTAATATCCAGATCATGCTGGCAAAGCTTGGTGGCAACTACCAGATCGCCGATATGTAGATTCTCGTTGATGGCTCCTGCAACGCCGCTAAAGAGTAGGACATCTGCTTTGAAGTGTTCAATTAGCACCGACGCGCTAAGCGCGGCATAGACTTTGCCAATTTTACTGTAAGCTACTACTACATCGTGCCCTTTGTATTTGACCGTAAAGTAGCGGTTCGCCGCGATTGTCTGCACGTTGATATGCTTGGAACTAGCAATTATATCATCAAGCGGGCTATCTGGCTTCAAAGCGGGATCGAGCCCCGTGAGAATGGGCTCTATCTCCTCCACCATTGCGCCCAAAATGGCTATACGCATCCAATCTCCTTTTTTAAGGAGATTGTAGCAAAGTTACTCTTTTTTATCAAAATGGTAGATGGAGTGTTTGTTGGCTCGTTCAGAGTCTTTGTAGACTATATAGGAGGATTTGAGGTGTTTATTGTTGTTTGAAAGCTCCAAAATGATTTGATGCACATGCGATTCATCGCTATCGCACACTTCGCTTCTCTCTTCGTCACAATCGAAAACGAGTTTGTTTTTGCTGCTCTCTTTGGTGTTGAAAATAAAGCTTGGCTGGTTTTGCTTGGCGCAGTAGTGGGTAGCTCGAAGCTCCTTGCACTCGTGAAAATCGTCACAATGATACATCGTCACCATCCAGCGCACCGTGTTTGGCAAAAGCTCCTCTTTGATAGCGGAGCCTCTACCTATGATGATATACTCCACACCGGTTTTTTGGGTGCCCAAGAGGCGCTTGACAGCTGGATGGTTGTGTGCTCCGGTGGTACCTGTCTGCTTGGAAGCGGGCGAAAGCGTCCAAACACCCGTAAGCGTCTTCTTCATATACTCGAAAGCCTCTTTAGGGCTCATATCCGCTAGCAAAACTGTAGCCATCAAACTGATACCCGTAACAACTTTTCGCATAGGCACTCCTTTAAATGTGTTACGAGTATCTTACTAAATTAAGTTGAATTTATTTTTAAAATATTTTTAATTTTGTCTTATAGACAGCATTAGCTTTGCTTATGCAATGCTTCTAGTGCTTCTTCCAAGCTCTTCATGTCTTTGACGGTGAGTGTGGGCTTTTTGGTTATGCGCCTATTGAGCCCCTTCAAAACCGCTCCTTCCCCAAATTCGATGAAGAGATCGGTATCATTTTCTATGTTTTTGATAGATTGTTTGTAGCGAACCGGCTCGACGAGCTGGCGCGAAAGCAGCTGCAGCGCCTCGTTTTTGCTCTGGTATGGCTTGGCGTTCACGTTTGAGATAACTGCAGCGTTGAAGCTATCTTGCAAGAATCGCTCCAAATACTCTAAAAGGGCATCTTTTGCCTTTTGCATAAGAGGGCAGTGGCTAGCCACACTCATATTCAACAGCATTGCGCGTTTTGCACCCTTGTCTTTGAAAACAGATTCAATTTTTTGCAGATCCTCTTTTATGCCGGCTACCACAATCTGCCCATCGCTATTGTAATTGGCTGGCCAGACTTGCAAGCCGTGCGATCGTGCTTCTTGGCATATTTGCTCAACCTCCTCATCGCTCAAGCCCAAAACCACCATCATCCCGCCATCGGCATCTTTAGCGGCTTCTTGCATGAGTTTGCCACGATGGTGCACCAGTTCCACCCCATCCATCGCATCCAAAGCTCCGACACTCACCAAAGCGCTAAACTCTCCCAACGAGTGCCCCATAGCAAAGCGTGGCTGCAGATTCGCTTCATTTGTAAAGAGTTTTTGGGCGATTGTACTAACCAGCAAGATTGCCGGTTGTGTATATGCGGTTTGATTGAGTAGATCGTTTGGAGTAAAAAGCAGTTTCGTAAAATCCGTTTTGATTCGTTCGCTTGCAGCTTCTATGAGCTCTTTCGCTAGAGAGCTGTTTTCATAAAAATCTTTGCCCATGCCAACTTTTTGGCTTCCTTGTCCCGGAAAAAGAAATGTAACGTACATAATCTCTCCTATGAAGTTTTAGGAGAATTGTAGCATAAAAGCCCCTTGCGGGGCTTGGAAGATTTAGTGAGAGCAGCCGCAGCTTCCGCTTCCGCAGTGTTCCTCTTCTACGACTTGTCCAGTCATAACCTCTTCGGCAGTTGCGTCTCTTACCTCTTTGATATTGACTGTGAACATGAGATCTTTTCCAGCAAGTGGGTGGTTGAAATCGATTGTCACAGAGTTGTCATCAAAAGATTTCACCGTCACTTGTACAGTCTCACCATTTTCGCCTTGTCCATAAAGCGTCATACCCTCTTGAAGATCGATACCTTGAAACTGCTCGCGTGGGAGTGTCTGCACAGCATTTTCATCTTTTTGACCATATGCCTCTTCAGCTTTTACAAGCACGTCCGCAGTTTCACCTACATTCATATTTTTTATTTCATTCTCTAGTCCAGGGATAATCTGCCCTTTTCCAGTAATGAAGCGAAGCGGTTTGTGTCCGACGTTGCTGTCGATTACTTCGCCAGTCTTTGCATCTTTAACGGTATACTCGATACCTACGACTTTGTTGTCAGCTATTGCCATATTGAAAACCTTTTTTTGAATTTGCAATCTGATTGTAACAAATTAACCTTGCAGCACCATTAATCCAAATAGCTAAATATGCTTTTTGGCAATTTTCGCCGCTTTGGTTTTGGGATAGAGTTTTATGAGTGTATTAAAAAACTTCTTTGCTTCCTTTTTCTGCCCAAGCTTTTCCAATGAAATCGCGGTATGCAATAAAAGTGTTGGCATATACGAAGCTTTTGCATAGAGCGACGCACTCTTTTTATAGTGTTCCACCGCACATGCGTAATCTTTGGAGTAGTAGCAGCTCTCACCCGCATAGAAATTGCTTGCCGCTGGTTTGTATTGTTTTGCAGCGGACATTTCAAACAACTCTCTTGCTTTTGCGAAATCCTTTTTCTTGTATGCTCTGTGCGCCATTTGGTAGAGTTTACTGCCACTAAGGGATTTGAGGGAGTTTTTGCCAAGTTGCTGAAAGATCTTTTGCAACTCTTTTTTCAACTCATTTTTGGAAACATAGGTAGCATTGATTTTGTCGATCATGGAAGTGATCTCTTTGAGAATTATGCGAATCTGTTTGAAATTCTCTTTTTGCATACTTACGGTAGCATTAAGATCTTTCTTAAGCAGAGCAATCTCCTGGGAAATTTCCTCGTTTTTCGAGCTTTTGAGCTCTTTTTTTATCTCGTTGAACCCCTCGTCCAAACCTTCCACTATACTCTCGATACCTGCTACCTTTTCTTGCAAGGTGTTGAGCTTGCTTTGCATGGAGTAGACGCTCTTTTTTATGGTATCTATCTCTTTTTTGTTTGCAAGAATCGCTTTTTCACTTTTTGTCAGACCATAAGGGTTAGGACTGTCAAGATTGCCGGCCTCGAAGGCGGACGGCTCGTCAGCCACCGCAAAAAGGCCGATAAGTAGCATAGATATCACTCGTAGCAAACAAGTTCCTTATGGCATAAGTTCAAATTCTACTCTTCTGTTTTTCGCCCAACACTCTTTTGTATGCTCGGTACATACGGGATTGCTCTCGCCATAGCTTATGATCGACATTCTGTTGGGATCGACACCTCGCGCAGCCAACGCCTCTTTGACGCTTTTCGCACGTTTCAAGCCCAAAGCGTAGTTATACTCGTCGCTTCCCCACTCGTCACAATTGCCTTCCACTTTGATCTTGAACTCTTTCGCATCTTCGAGATTGAAAAGTTTAGCATCGTAATCCACATTTGGCACTTGATCGGCTCTGATATTGTATTTATCAAAATCAAAGTAGATCTTTTTGGCTTCCGACTCTATCATCTTCATTTTTTTGAGTCTCGCCTCTTCACTCATCTGCTCCTCGGTTTCACCGATAGTTTTGATGCCTTCACCCTCGCTCACTTCTGTAGTTGGTTTTGCATTCGCCTCACCACCAGGAGCCACTATTTCCACGCTCTTTTTTGCACATCCGCTAAGCAGCAATGCAGCCACGCACAAAGTATAAAAAACCGCTTTTCTCA
Source organism: Nitratiruptor sp. (assembly GCA_015494535.1). GTDB lineage: Bacteria > Campylobacterota > Campylobacteria > Campylobacterales > Nitratiruptoraceae > Nitratiruptor. The sequence goes on from WGBC01000109.1 coordinate 22,827, forward strand.
TTCCCTATCCTTTCCAATTATTTGTTAAGCTTAATATTATCAATATTTTTCTTAATAATTAAGTAATTTTACCAATCTATGGACTGAATTTTACCGATGCTGAGTGGATAGAGATAACTTTTGTTGTATTTGAGCCTGATAAGTCCAAGTCCGCTTTGCCTTCCATACTCTTTGATATACAAAATCGTTTCACCATCCGGTGCAAATCGCGGGAAAATATTGACGCCATTGGCAGTGAGCCTGCGGATGTAGTCGCTTGTGGTGGAGACTAGATAGAGATTGAAGGTATTACGGCCAAAGGCGTTGTCTGTCTCCCTACTAGAATAGACCACATAATCGCCGAACGTGGAGCATGCGCTGTTGTTTCTACCATGATATACCACTCTTTGCACCGCTCGCGATCCGATTCGTTTCGCAAAGATGGTAGGATAGCCGAGTCTATCAGAAACGAAGACCACCTTTTGCCCGTTTTCTACGAAGTTGCCATTAACATCGATGCCCGGATAGCGTGTGATACGCTGTAAATTTCTTGTAAACCTGTCGTAGAGGTAGATATCTGGCTGCATGTTTGGAGCCATTGTCAGCAACAGTTTCGTCCCATCTTGACTTACGTCAGAACAGACAAGCATCCCTTCGCTGCTGAGAATCTTTTGGCGCGTGCCTTTGTAGATGTCTACGAGGTAAAGCGTCGGTTTGTCTTTTATCTGGGTGTAGTAAAAGGTTCGATGCTGCTTGTCCGCCCATTTTGGGAAGAGATTGAGCCCGCCATGCACTACCGTCTTTTGATATGTGAGGGTATAGTCGCTAATGACGATGTCGGCTCGTTTTGGAGCGGTATATTTGCTAAAGATGACAAAACTTTTCAAAAAACTTACATCATCATAACCCACCGCCTTGTTGAAATCGTAAATGAGATGGTGTGCTAAGAAGGCGAAACGATCGTTGTCGCTTATACGGTAGTTTTTGTTGAAGAGTTTTATGCCTGATTTGATATTGTACGCGTTGGCTTCGAGATTGAGCTTGCCAAGATCGTCATAGTAGAGTCTGTAGCGAATCAGAAAATCTTTCTCTTTGTATTTGAGATAATCGACAGCGTCGCTGAAATTTGCCAAATTTTTCGTATGATCTACATTAAAATGGGCGCTCACTTCCAGATCGCCAACTAAAAGCTTGAAAAGCTTCCTATCGATCCTGCCATCGACACTGAGGGTAGCATCTTCTATCACGACCGCTGGCTTGGCCCCTACCTCTTTGACGATTTCCAGCGTCAAATCGCTTGCTATTAGCCATGCCCAACTGAGCAGAAGCAGCAACACTCTTTTCATTGTTCATCCTGCATAAAAATTTTTCAAAATGATTTTAACATAAAAAAGTATATTATCGCTTAGCTTCAAAATAGACGATAAACTCCCTGTTTTGGCTAGGAGATGGGAACTTCTCTTGCCGCATCCGCTCAAGATAGTCTTGCAGTTCTGCATTGAAGATGTCGCTTTGCGATGACTGCAAAATCTCGTAATCAAAATTGCCATGCCTATCTATACGTATGAGCACTTTTGCTCTATTGCCGGCACTCATTTCAGATGGCATCCAATAGGCATAAAGGATTTTATAGATTTTTTGCAAGTAGGGATCTTGCTTGCCGCTAACCGATTTTATCGATTTTTTACTCGCTAGTTGCGGCTCTTTGAGGTGTAGCTTTTTCAAAAGCTCTTTTGCCCTCTTGCCGCCATGTCCTTTGAATCTGCTTGGCGTCTCTTTTTTTGGGGATTGTTTTTTGGGTTTTGCTTTTTTTGGCGTTTTGATGGTTGAAAAGAGATCTTTGATGTTAGGGGTTGCTTTTGCCTTCTGGCTTCCTGAGGCTTTTTTGGTGGTAGCTACTTTTTTTGGTGGTTTTTTTGGCTGGGAAACAATCGCCTTTTTGGGAGTTTTCTGAGTGAGATACACCTCTATAGCATCCGCTTTGATCTCGATTCTTTGTGGCGTTTGGCGATGGAAGAAATATGCAAGGAAAAAAAGTAGCACAGCTACGTACAAAACTAAAGAAAACAAAAATGCCAGCGTTTTATAGATAGTTTTATCCATTTGTTATGAGTGAAACCTTCGTAAAGCCTGCTTCCTTGACGGTTTTGAGGATAAACATTACATCCCCATAAGAGAGCGATTTATCCGCACTGATATAGACAGGCAACGATTTGGGCAGATTTTGACTAATGAGGATAAAGCTATCGGCGAAGTTGCTAAATTTGTAGCGGTTTTTGTCGACCGTGATAATCTTTTTGCTGTTTATTTTGATATTGATACTCTTTTGCTTTTGATAGCTTTTGGTTTTGGAACCTTGAGGAAGATTGATATCTTCTTGATAGACTATGGCTGGCGTAGCGACCATCAAGATCGCCAATAGTACCAACATCACGTCAACTAATGGGGTAATATTGAGTTCTGGCTTCTCATCCCAATCAAACATTTACTTACCCAGCAACAAATCTATTTGCATCTGTACCGCAGCTACAAGTTCGTAAGCTTTTCTTTTGAGAATCAAATGGTACGTATAGGCAAAGACCGCCACGAAAATCCCAGCAGCAGTAGCAACCAGAGCCTCACCGATAGAAGCGGATATAGTGGCAATGCTCGCTTTTGTCGAACCCATTACATAAAACGTCTCCAAAATAGAAACCACCGTGCCAAATAGCCCGATAAAGGGCGACGTGGATGCAGCTATAGAGAGTCCTGTCAACCCAGATGTACTCTCTTTGGTGATTTTTGTAATGCAAAACTCGCCGTATGATCGCGTAGCCTCGCCTAGGCATTTGTGCAAAAAACTATTCATCGTCGGCTTTTTGCTGCCCATTTGCATGGTCTCGATAGAGAAGTTTTCTCGTCGCAATAGAAAAAGAAGATAGAAGTAACGATAAAAAAAGATCCAGTTCACAAAAAGAAAGTATAACGATAGCACGCCCAAAACGGCTATCGTTATCGAATTGCTCTTGTCAAGATAGCTGAGCAGAAGATCGAGTTGCTTCATAGGTTATATAATTTTGGCCGCTTTTTCGATTCTGGCTTCCACGGTGGCCAATGCGGCTTTATTTTCGCTGGCTTTTTCCACCAACTGCTTCGCTTCTTCTATTTTTTTGGCAATTTCGCTCTCAGTGGCTCCTGCTAAAGGAATAGCTCCCTCTACCAAAGCTACAGCTTTGTTCTCATCCACTTTTACGTGGCCCCAATTGATGACGATTGACTCTTTTTTGCCATCTGGCAACTCAATCTCTATAACACCAGGTTTTAGAAGAGAGAGGAGTGAAGCGTGCTTCGGTAGTACGCCAAACTCTCCCTCTTCTCCCGGAAATGTTACGCTTTTTACATCTTGATCAAATATGAGACCTTCAGGCGTAACAATTTCGAGTCTTAGCGTATCCATTCACATCCTTTGTGCGAAACCACAGTTACGATTTCGCTTTAAGTTTTTCTGCTTTTTCCAAAGCTTCTTCGATATTTCCTACCATATAGAATGCAGCTTCTGGAAGATCATCATATTTACCTTCCAAGAGTCCTTTAAATCCTTCTATTGTCTCTTGAAGCGTTACGTAGCGACCTGGGCTTCCAGTAAATACTTCTGCGACGAAGAACGGCTGAGAAAGGAATCTCTCGATCTTTCTCGCTCTCTCAACGATGAGTTTATCCTCTTCTGAAAGCTCGTCCATACCCAAAATCGCGATGATATCTTGCAAATCTTTATATTTTTGCAGCACAGCTTGCACACCGCGCGCCACTTGATAGTGCTCTTCGCCTACGATGTTTGGATCGAGCATTCTTGAAGTTGAATCGAGTGGATCCACCGCTGGATAGATACCCTTTTCAGCGATTCGTCTGTTAAGAACAGTCGTCGCATCTAAGTGCGCAAAAACTGATGCAGGCGCTGGGTCAGTCAAGTCGTCAGCTGGCACGTATACTGCCTGGATAGAAGTGATTGATCCTTTTTTGGTAGATGTAATACGCTCTTGCAATCTTCCCATCTCGCTTGCAAGTGTCGGCTGATAACCAACCGCAGATGGAATACGTCCAAGAAGTGCTGACATCTCCGCACCTGCCTGTGCATATCTAAAGATGTTGTCAATAAACATCAATACATCAAGCCCCATCTCGTCACGGAAATACTCAGCCATTGTAAGACCAGTAAGGGCGATTCTGTTTCTAGCACCTGGAGGCTCGTTCATCTGTCCATAGCACAGGGCAACTTTATCCAAAACGTTGGACTCTTTCATCTCAAAATAGAGGTCGTTTCCTTCTCTCGTTCTCTCACCAACGCCAGCAAATACCGAGTATCCAGAGTGTTTGAAAGCAACATTGTGGATAAGCTCCATGATGATTACCGTCTTACCAACGCCAGCACCGCCAAAGAGACCAGTTTTACCACCCTTTTTGTATGGAGCCAAAAGATCGACGACTTTAATACCTGTTTCGAAAATCTCCTCTTTCGTACTTTGCTCTTCAAATGCTGGTGCACTTCTATGAATTGACCAATATGTTTTTGCCTGCAAAGGCTCACCATCATCGATTGTCTCACCGACGACGTTGAAGATTCTTCCAAGCACCTCTTCACCGACCGGCACTTTGATTGGGCTGCCAGTAGCTGTCACCTCTTGACCTCTCACCAACCCATCAGTCATATCCATCGCGATGGTTCTGACACGGTTATCACCCAAGTGGGCCGCAACTTCTAATACCAATCTTTTCTCTTGCCCATCTACATTGAGCATCACCTCAAGAGCTTCATTGATGGCTGGCAAATAGTCTTCGAAGTCCACGTCGACAACGGGACCCATAACCTGAATAATCGTTCCCTTTTTAGACATTACCCTTCTCCTTTTTATTTCATTGCTTCCATACCACTGATGATCTCTGTAAGCTCAGTGGTGATAGATTCTTGTCTTGCTTTGTTGTACGAGATAGTGAGCGATTCCACCATCTCTTTGGCGTTTTTCGTAGCTGCATCCATCGCCTGCATTCTCGCACTGTGCTCCGCGGCAAGCGAATCAATGAGCGCAAAATAGATATTGAATTCAATATATTTATTAATAAGAGATTCGAGAACCTTTTCACCTTCGTCTGGCTCAAGTTCTAGCTGTGAGGTGATCTCTTTCGTTTCGAAACCATCGATATCGATAGGTAAAAGGTTTACCTGCTTGATCTCTTGTGTTATCATATTTTTATAGCCATTGTGCACAAGAATCACTTTGTCTATTTTTTCTTCCAAATAATCTTGTACACTCGCTTGTATAAACTCGGCCGCTTTTTTGTACTCAGGTGCCGAGCTGAGTCCTACAACACTTTCAGCAAGTTCGTAGCCTTGGAATTTGAAAAATTCTATCCCTTTTTTCCCGATGGCTTTGAGCCTAACTTTAGCGCCTTTTGCCTCATACTCTTCTATGATGTTTCGCACGCGCTTGATCGTCTGGTAATTGAAACCTCCACAAAGCCCTTTGTCGGCGGTTATGAATATGAGATCCACCACCCCGATGGCCTCTGGCTCGATGAAGTATCTACTTTTGATACCCCCAACCTTGTATGTTTTGATAGAGGAGGCGATTTCTGCTAATGTGTCGTTGATCGCATTTTCGAAAAACTTACTGCGTTTCGCCACCTCTTCGGCTCTACGAAGCTTGGCGGTTGACACCAGCTTCATAGCCCGGGTGGTCTTTTGCGTATTCTTGACACTTCCTATTTTTCTTTTGATATCTTTTAAATTTGCCATTGCTAATCCTTACTCGGCACTAAAGCTCGCCTTAAACTCTTCGATAGCCTTGTTGAGAAGCTCTTTAATCTCATCGTCAAGAGCTTTTTTCTCACGAATCAATTCAAAAATTTGTGGATATTTCGCTTCGATGAAACTATAAAGCTCATACTCAAATTTGCCGATGGCTTTTACAGGAATATCATCGAGATAGCCGTTCGCTCCCGCATAGATGATAGTAACTTGCTTTTCAACTGGAAGCGGAGAATATGGAGGCTGCTTGAGGATCTCTACCATTCTCTGTCCACGCTCAAGCTGCTTTCTACTAGCCTCGTCCAAATCGCTCGCAAATTGTGCAAAAGCTTCAAGCTCACGATACTGCGCCAAATCGAGGCGAAGCGTACCTGCTACTTGCTTCATTGCTTTAATCTGTGCTGCACCACCAACCCTTGAAACAGAGATACCTACGTTAATCGCCGGTCTGATACCAGCATTAAAGAGATCGGACTCTAGAAAGATCTGACCATCTGTTATGGAGATAACGTTTGTTGGAATATACGCAGAAACGTCTCCAGCCTGGGTTTCGATAATTGGCAACGCCGTCAAGCTTCCAGCACCAAGCTTGTCGCTAAGTTTAGCAGCTCTTTCTAGTAGTCTTGAATGGATATAAAATACATCACCAGGATACGCTTCACGACCAGGAGGGCGTCTAAGAATCAATGACATCTCACGATAAGCCACAGCGTGCTTGCTAAGATCATCGTAAACGATAAGCGCATGTTTTGCATTGTCTCTGAAATATTCACCGATTGTAACGCCAGTATATGGAGCCAAGAATTGTAGTGCCGCTGGCTCGCTCGCTCCAGCGTTGACAACGATAGTATAGTCCATAGCGCCATGCTCTTCGAGCTTTCTTACTACTTGCGCTACCGTAGACTGTTTCTGTCCAATTGCAACATAAATGCAAATGACGTCTTGACCTTTTTGGTTGATGATGGTGTCAATTGCGACAGTGGTCTTACCTGTTTGTCTATCACCAATAATAAGCTCCCTTTGGCCTCTACCAATTGGCACGAGCGCGTCAATAGCCTTGATACCAGTTTGCAAAGGCTCATGCACAGATTTTCTAGCCATAATGCCTGGAGCCTTTTCTTCCACATAGCGAAATTCGCTAGCTTCAATTGGTCCTTTACCATCAATTGGCTCGCCAATTGCGTTGATAACTCTTCCCACCAATGCTTCGCCAACGGGTACTTTAAGGAGTTTGCCAAGTCGCTTGACACTTGTTCCTTCGCGTATCCCCTCACCTTTACCAAGAACAACCACACCAACGTCGCTCTCTTCAAGGTTGAGTGCCATACCCTTGTCTCCATTTTCAAATTCGAGCATCTCTCCAGCCATAGCATTATTGAGCCCGTAAACTTTGGCAACGCCATCGGCAAAAGAGATAACTTTGCCAGTCTCTTCAACATCGATTTTGAGTTCAAAATCCTCAATTCTCTCTTTTATAATCGCACTAATCTCATCAGCTTGCAGTTTTTGTGCCACATTGACTCCTTTCTATATTGCTTGAAGAATGTTTTCTATGATCTGTTTTTTGATCTTGGTTTTTGAAAATTCGATCTCGATACCTACCGTATCAACTTCCACTTTGATTCCATCGTACTTTTCACTTGCTTGTTTTAGCTTCACCTCTGCACCGATTTTCTTGCTGAGCGCCTCTTCAATTTGAGCTATCTCCTTGTCGCTCAAATCGTACTCGCTATAAACGCGCCCTTTGAAACTTTTTTTCATAAGAGCGATCTGATTGTCCAACTCTTTTGCTAAATAAGGAATAAGGGAGAGCCTTCTTTTTTGCGCCAAGAGTTGAAGCAGATTGACGAACTTCTTGTTGGGGTTTTTGAGTCCTCCAAGAAGCAGATCGAGCTTCTCTTGGGCACTCACCTCGGGAGAGATGATTATCTCTTTTATTTTCCAATCCTTAAAAAGCGCTGCTATTGCCTGTAGATAGTTCTCTATCTCTTGCAACTCATCCAAAGATGCACTTTGCACCAGCGCTTTGACATATCTTTTGGCTATCAACTCTTCCATCATGCCACCTTTTTCACAATCAGATTCACAAATTTCTGCTTATCGAGCTCAATGGACTTGTCTTCGAAAAGCTCTTCGAGAACCTCTTTGGTAATCTCTCTGATTCTCTTTCTCTTTTCAAGCTCCATATTCTCTTCAAAGCTCTTCTCCAATAGTGCCAGCTCGTTTTGCGCCTGCTCTTTGATCTCTTTTGTCAAGATCTCGATCTCTTTTTTGGTCACCTCTTTGATCTCTTGCGCAAGCTCTTTCGCTCTTTCTAGTTCCTCTTGCGCTTTTTGCTTATCTTCCTTCGCTTGCTTGAGCTTTACTTGAACCTCTTCTAGCTGCGACGCAATAGCAGCGCTTCTGTTTTTGAAAAAGTTCTTTATAGGCTCGGCCACAAGGTAGTAGAGGATTGCGGCAAAAATCAAGAAGTTAACTGTTCTTGGAATAATATCCGTAGAGCCCCCTTCACTGGCAAAAAGCGAAGCGGAGACAAGAAGCAGCAGGGAAATTAGTCTGATATTCACACCCTCTCCTTTTATAGTTTGTTGAACTTGGCTTTAAGCGCCTCTTTGAAAAGTGGCATCTGAGAAATGAGAGTGCTCTTGATACCCTCTTCCTCTTTTTTCATCTCTTGCAAGAACTCTTCGTATCGCTTCTCTAGCTCGCTCTTTTTGGCTGCTATAAGCTCGTTCACTTCTGCTTTGACCTTCTCTATCGCCTCTTTTTTCATAGCGGAAGCTTCGCTTTTTGCTTCGCTTACGATATTTCGCGCCTCTTCAAAGAGCTTCTGCGATCCCTCTTCGTTTGCATTTGCGTTTTCGAGATCTCTACGGATGCTCTCTTCGCGTTCCTGCATGAATTTAAGTAAAGGCTGATAAAGCCAGCTGTTAAGCAGGAATATAAGCCCCAAAAATACCACTGCGGTAAGGAGTAACAGACCCACACTAATATCTAGCATACCTCTCCCTTTCTAAAATTTGATTGGATTTTATCACAACAATCTATATATAAAGTTTAAACCAAACGCTTGATTATGAAAAAATTTGCAAAAACTTATCGATATCCTCTTGCGAACCAAATCGTATTGTGACGCTCTGGCTCGAAATTTTGGCATCAAAGCCTTGATCTCGCAATTTTTTTAGCACTTGTGCAAGTTCGAATTTCCTCTTTTTATCGCTATCACTTTTCGTAACACTCTTTTTCTGTACTAGCTTTTCCGTTTCACGCACGCTCAACTTTTGCCCTACAATCGAATCGACGATCACTCTTTGTTGCTCTTCATCAAGCCCCACCAATATCTTGGCATGGCCGGCACTGATCTTTTGCTTTTGCAATGCCTCTTTGGTGTAGTCACTCAGGCTCAAAAGGCGAAGCGTATTGGTAATGTGCGCTCTACTCTTTTTGACGATGCGAGCCAGCTCTTCGTGCGTAATGCCATGCTCCTCAAGGAGCTCCTTGTAAGAATGGGCAAGTTCTAGTGGTTTAAGGTTCTCTCGCTGAATATTTTCGATTAGTGCATACTCCCTAAAGCGGCTCTTGTCTATATCCGCTACCACCGCCTTTATCTTTTCAATCCCAGCTAGTTTGCAAGCTCTCAGCCTTCTCTCTCCAGCAATAAGCATAAAACCATCGATATCCTCTATCACCACGATTGGCTGCAAAAGTCCATGCTCCTTGATAGATTCCGCAAGCTCTTGGAGGCTTTTTGGATCAAATTCTCGCCTTGGCTGATATGGGTTTTTGCGGATACTCTCTATCGGGATCTCTACAATTTCGCTTTGAGGCACCTCTTTCTCATAGGCTTGTGCCACTTCGCCCAATATGTCCCCTAGACCTCTGCCTAGTCTCTTCTTACTCATGTGCGCTTTCCATTATTATTTTTGCCAAAGTTTTGTAAGCGATGGAACCTGTGGAGTTTTTGTCGTACTCGATTACGGGTTTGCCAAAACTAGGGCTCTCAGCCAGCTTCACATTCCTTGGGATCACAATGTATGAAGATGTCTCTTTATCCCTAAATAGCTTGTCGTTGAAATGATGCGTCAAATCCGCTAGAACCTGTTTGGATAGGTTGTTTTGGCGGCTAAACATCGTCGGTAAAAAGCCTTTGATCTTCAAAGATGGGTTGATCGTCTTTCTGATAAGCCTAATAGTGTTGAGCAGCTGTGCAAGCCCCTCAAGAGCGAAAAACTCGCACTGGATCGGGATGATAACGGAGTGCGCCGCACTCAAGGCGTTGATTGTCATTGGCCCCAAAGCCGGCGGGGAGTCAATAATGATATAGTCATACTCATACTCAATCTCGGCAATCGCCTCCTTGAGCATGAGTTCACGCTTTTTATCGCTGATGTAAAACTCTTTTTCTATTCCTACAAGGCCAATGTTGGAAGGGGCGAGGTAGAGATTTTTCATATTCGTCTTTAGAATGACTTGCGAGAGTTTCTTTGAGCCAATCATCACATGGTAGATATTAAACTCATAATCTGTCCTGCTAAATCCCAGGCTCGTGGTTGCATTGGCTTGCGGGTCCGCATCGATCAACAAAACGTTCTTGCCCTCTTTCGCCAATGAAGCGGCCAGATTTACAGCCGTTGTGGTTTTGCCTACACCACCTTTTTGATTGGCTATTGCGATTATCTCTCTCATCTTATGCTATATATCCTTTCCCCATCTATCTCCAATGCCCCATCTTCCAGGAGTCTGGCATTTCGTACATCGATGATGCGATTCTTCACATGAGCTGTATAGGAGTTGTTTTTGTAAAATTCTATCTCATATTTGCTAAAAATATTCTTCCATGAAGGCTTTGATTCTAATTTCGCAAAGTAAGTTTGCAGTAATGAAGCATCATTAATATCAATATCGAGGCGTGCAAAAGGCTTGGGGGCTTTTTTGGTATTGAGCCCTATTCCGCAAACGAGCGTATCGACTACCTTGTTCGTTACACAACCGCCACATTTATTCTGTCCAAGATAGAAATCGTTGGGCCACTTTATCCAGACTTTCGATCCAAAAGATGCCAAAACCTCTTTGAGAATAAAAGAAAAATAGATAGAAGCCGAAGCCAAAGGAAGATCGTCTGGAAGCTCGTCCAAACGCAAAGCAAAAGAGAAAAAGAGATTCCCATCCTCTCCTATCCAACTGTTTCCCCTGCTGCCCACGCCTTGCAATTGCTTGTTTGTCACGTAGGCGATGGGAGGATTTACTTTGCCTACTTTGAGATCTGCTATAAGAGCCTTTTGGGTTGATGCGATTGCATCAAAGTAGCGTATCTCCAACGCCAAGCCTTTTTCCTCTGATATATGCCACCGAACTCATCGCCTTTTTGGATGGTGGCTGCACTTCTAAAATTTCTATACTACCCTTTTGGCATCCAACGATGATACTTTCTTTGCCAATTTTCAAAATCTCTCCTGGCTGGTATGAACCCTCTACTGCATGCAGCACTATCTTTTTGAGTTTCAACCCACTTTGCAAAAATATGCCTGGCCACAGGATAAACGCACGATATTTGTTGTAGATCTTTCGCGCATCGTCGAACGTTACCAAGCCATTGCTTTTTTTGATCTTTTTGCACAAACTCGCATCGCAATCAAACTGCTTCAATGGCGAAACGTTGGAAAAATTCTCTATCACTTTTGGCGTGAGCTTGGCGGCCATAAAAGAGAGTTTGTCAAAGAGCTCAATCGCCGTCTCATCTGGTGCTATCTTACACACGCTATAGCCCAAGATATCTCCCTCGTCCAATCCTTCGTTCATGAGCATTGCCGTCACGCCCGTAATGCTATCTCCATTGAGCAGAGCCTGCTGGATGGGGCTAGCTCCTCGATATTTTGGCAGAAGCGATGCGTGCAGGTTGATGCAAGGAGCCATATCTAAGATCTCTTTTGGCAAAAGCATCGCATAGGCTGCCACTACTATGAAATCTGGTTTGAGATCTCGTAAGGTTTGGATGATAACTGCGTCTTTAAGGCTCGTTGGTTGGAAAATAGGGAGCGCAAGTTCGTTTTCAAGTACATATTTTTTGATATGCGGAGGAGTGACAATCTGTTTGCGCCCCACGGGTTTGTCCGGTTGCGTAAAGAGGCCTACTACTTCAAATCTTTGCACCAGCTCTTGCAAAATTGTAGTAGCATAAGCAGGAGTTCCCATAAAAACTATTTTCATGCTTTATCCTTTGGGATAAAAAGCGTGCCACCTTCGTGTCTGTTTTCTAACAAAAAGCTTCTCGCATCTTTCAGATCAAAACCGCTAGCCAAAAACATCCTTTTGCCATGTTCTAGCAAAAACTCTGCGGCCTTGAGCTTCGTCACGATCCCGCCTGTCGCGAAGCTGTAGTTTGGATTGCACTCACTCTCAAGCAGCTCTTTCGGGATGGAATCCACGATTTTTAGCAGTTTCGCATCACTATGCTTTTTGGGATCTTTGTCATAAAGCCCATCGATATCACTCAAAATCGCCAGCATATCGGCATCGAAGTAGTATGCTACGTGGGCTGAGAGCTGATCGTTGTCGCCAAAGACAAGCTCTTCGGTGGCCGTGACGTCGTTTTCGTTAATAATTGGGATGATTTTATGCTTCAAAAGCACCTCTATCGCGTTTTTGGCATGGGCTGTGCGCTTGCGGCTATCGAAATCATCGGCGCTGAGCAACACTTGTGCCACATTGATGCCAAATTTCTCGAACTTTTTTTGATAGCTGATCATCAGCTGTGGCTGTCCGATGGCTGCAAGGGCTTGTTTGTTGGCTATGATGCTTTTATCGAGTTTTAGCTTGGTATATCCCGCTGCTACCGCGCCGCTACTTACCAGTATCACATCGAAGCGCTGCTGCAAGGCGTAGAGAAACTCCACGAGATTCGCCATGCGATCCTTTGCTAGGCGGTTGTTCTCTGTCAAAACCGCGCTGCCTACCTTAACGACTACTCTCTTCATCTCTTGCCTTTTTGACCAGTTCGTAAAGGGCGTACTTCAATGGCTCGATGTTGAGCTTCGCCACCGCAGATATGCCAAAAACGAAATATGGTTTCTGGGCATCATATTCATCCAAATCCTGCAGATAGAAGTGGTAGTGCTCATCCAAGCCATAGTGATTGTTCTCAGTTGGCGCTAGCCCCATAGCTTCCAAGAATTGATCTATCTTTTCATTGGCTTCCTCAAAGCCCAAGGCGTCCACTTTTGTCAAAGCAATGGCGAAATTTCTACTAGCCAATTTTTCGCTAAAGCTGGCAAGCTCTTTTTTGAGCGTCTTGTACTGCATCACCGGATCGCGAAAACTCGCTATATCGATCATAAAAAGCAGCGATTTTGTCCTCTCGATATGCTGCAAGAATTTGAGACCTAGCCCTTTACCTTCGCTGGCTCCTGCAATGATTCCTGGAATATCGGCCATCACGAAACTCTCGAACTCGCTCACTCGCACCACGCCTAGCTTTGGCGTAAGGGTAGTAAACTCATAATTGGCGATCTCTGGCTTTGCATTGGATATTGTGGCGATGAGTGTCGACTTGCCAACGTTTGGAAATCCTACCAATCCCACATCGGCTATGAGCTTGAGTTCTAGGCGAATATGGCGCTCTTTGCCGGGCAGTCCGGGCTGAGCGTAAGTTGGGCGCTGATTAGAGGCGCTTTTAAAATGCCAGTTGCCTTTGCCGCCTTTACCGCCTTGCAAAAAGAGGACTTTTTGCCCATCTTCGACAAGATCCAAGAGCAGCTCGTTGGTCTGGGCATCGAAAACCTGCGTGCCCGGGGGCACTATGAGGATAAGATCTTCACCCTTTTTGCCATGCTTTTTTCTGCCCTCACCAGGGCGCCCGTTCTTGGCTTTGAGAACTTTTTTGCCTTTGTAGTGTGCGAGGGTATGGGTGTTTTTGTCCACGACGAAATAGACATCACCGCCATCGCCGCCATCGCCGCCATCGGGTCCGCCTTTTGGGACAAACTTTTCTCTGCGAAAACTGACAGCCCCAGCTCCACCTTTTCCAGAATGGACGACCAGTTCAACATTGTCGATAAACATTATTTTTCCCTATGTCGGAAGTATAAAAGAGGTGTTTTTGAAGGATTTTGGGCAAAAGCCCAAAACGTTACTCGGCAGGATAGACAGAGACTTTTTGGCGCGTTTTGTCGTAGCGCTCAAACTTCACATATCCATCGATGAGTGCATAGATGGTGTGATCTTTTCCCAATCCTACGTTATTGCCAGGATGCACTTTTGTGCCTCTTTGGCGAATGATGATATTGCCAGCTCTTACGAACTCGCCGCCATACTTTTTCACACCCAGTCTACGTCCCGCACTGTCGCGGTTGTTCTGCGTACTTCCCTGACCTTTCTTGTGAGCCATCTCTTCTCCTTATGCGTTTATAGCAGTGATTTTCACACGTGTGAAATCTCTTCTAAAGCCTCTTTTCACTTTAGAGTCTTTTCTTCTTCTTTTTTTGAAGATGATTACTTTCTTCGCTCTGCCCTCATTAATAACTTCGCCCTCTACTACAGCGCCTTCCACGTAAGGTGTGCCAATTTTGAGCTCTCCGTTATCCACGGCAAGAACCTCTTTGAACTCAACTTTCGTCTTTGGCTCAAGCCCCATCTTGTCAAAAAGAATTACATCACCCTCTTTGACTTTATACTGCTTTCCGCCATTTTTTATAATCGCATACATCCTACTCATCCTTGCCTATACTTTTTGGTTCGCAATAGTAGCAAAAATTATTTTAAGAGAAGTTTAAACTTTTGCAATAGCGTCAATTTCCACCAAAGCTCCTTTGGGCAGCTCTTTAACTGCTACGGTACTGCGCGCAGGCTTGTGAGAGCCAAAAAACTCCTCATAGATGCCATTGACAACGCTAAAATCTTCCATATTTGCCAAAAATATGGTGGTTTTGATCACCTTTTGCAGCGAACTACCACTTGCCTCCAAAACAGCTTTGAGATTTTGCAGCACCTGCTTTGTCTGCTCCTCTACGCCTTTTTGTAGCACCTCGTCGCTACCATCTGGCAAAAGCGCAATCTGCCCTGAGGTAAAGACCAAATCCCCTACCACCATAGCCTGAGAATAGGGGCCAATCGCTGCGGGAGCACTCTTTGTAGAGACTACTAGCATTTTATTTCCTTTTAAATGTTTTGGTTTTATCATAAGAAAAAAAGGCTTTAAAATGGATAAAGAGACACTCAAAAAATCCATCTTTCAAACGATCGACACCCTCAAAGACAAAGTCATCAAAGTGCGCCGAGACATTCACAAA
>WGBC01000110.1 GCA_015494535.1 Nitratiruptor sp.
AAGAGATGGTACATCTCGTCACACAAGTGCATCACGACTATATCAAACAAGATAACGAATTCGCGCTCAACACTATTTATAGATTGCCATACAACATCCATACAAGAAGCGTCAACTCTAAGCACTTAATGGAAATAAGCCAAAACCACAACCCCGTTTGGATCCACACAAGTGACGCTAAGAGACTTGGCATCAAGAAAGGCGATAAGATTCGCGTTCGCATCGTAGATACAGTAAGCGGACTAGAGAGTGGATACTTCGTAGCAATGGCAGTGCCAACTGAAGCTACTAGACCTGGAGTCTTGGCAAACAGCCACCATGCTGGTAGATGGAAACTTAAAAATGCGGTTGAGATCCCAGGATTTGAGCATAAGCTTGGCGTTATGGGACTTGGTGCGCCACTTTACAAGATGGAGATGGATGGCAAAGTTGGTAAAATGCGCGCCAAAGAGGGAATTGATAAAGGCTTGAAGAAGCGAGAAGATAGCTGGCAATTCAAAGAGATCAACAAAGATCTCGACAATATCTGGTGGGATGGGCTAACGGGAGCATGGCAAAATGCGGTAGCACCTGTGCATCCAGATCCGATTGCCGGCAACCATGCATGGCATCAAAAGGTTATCATTGAAAAAGCAAAACCGGGCGACAAATTTGGTGACATCTATGTCAACTATGAAAACAACTTCAAAACATACCAAGCTTGGAGAGATAAGCTCACAAAACCTGTAAGCGAGAAGATGAAGTTCAGACGTCCACCTTGGATCAAACGTCCTGCTACGCCTCTAACTCTTAGAGCATACAAAAACCCAATGTATAAAGAGAGCTAAAAGCCAAAAAGGCTTTTAGCTCCCACTACTATCACCCACTTCAAACTCCTGGTAATAGCGCTCTTCATGATTTTCTTTAATATTTGCTAAATAATCTGCTATCGCTTCGATCTCTTTATAGCTCAGTTTCTTTGCAAATGGCTGCATTATATCTGCTCGATTGCTATGAATGGTACCTTTTTTATAGTCTTGCAGCTTTTTTATCAAATAGCTTCGAGGTTTGTTGGCTAACTTGGGGAAAGAGGCACTTCCTTCAGCCTTGGCTCCATGACATCCATAGCAGCCATACTTCATATAGAGAACTTCGCCTTCTGCCGCACATACAACACTTATAGCCCCTGCTATAAGAAAAATCAAAAAATCCCTCATCTATTCTCCTTTGGTTCTTTTTATATAACGTAGCAAAAAAATATTTAAGCACAAACTAATTATGCCACTGTATAATAATTAAAATTATTTATAAGCAAAGAGGTTTTTTACAAAATTATTGAACAAGGATAGCGATTGACTGAGACACGTGAAGCGATGTACGGGCTTATTTCTCGCATCTTTTTGCAAGAGATGGACGAGATGGCCTTAAGTGCGATTGAGAAACTGCCAAATTTCACCGAGCTTTTTCCAAACTACGCAAGCTGGGAGGAGAGGCAAAAAAGGAGCCGTTACAAACTCATCAATGAACTTTTGAATGTGGATTTTACGGATATCGCCATTATGCACCTAATTCCCTATGAAAGCTTCTACACCAGAGAGGATGGGATGATCGAGAGTGGCGGCGCAAATCCCGTGCTGCAATACTACAACGATCTTGGATTTCGCGTCAATTACGAAAGAGCCAGAGTCGTGAGCGCTGATCATATCGGGGTGGAGCTGGAGTTCATGAGGCTGCTTACTCAAGCACAAAAAGAAGCCGAAGAGGCAAATGACAGCCAAGCCGTGCAAGATCTATTGCGAAAGCAAAAAGAGTTTATGCAAGAGCACCTTTTGCAGTTTGCTCCTATGTATCTTATCAACGTGAGCGAACAGGCTAGAACGCCATTTTACAAAGATGCGGCGAAACTGGCGCTGGAGTTTTTGCTAGAGGATTTCGAGTATCTGCACAAGGAGCTTGCTTGTTGAATGTCCAAGCTGGTTCGTGCGTGCGCTACTATGCTAAGCATAGCAGCTGCACAAAATGCGAAGATATCTGCCCTACACAGGCCATCAAAACTTCCGAGGGTACCATCGCCATTACACAGCAAGAGTGTATCGATTGCGGCGCGTGCGTGGGAATATGTCCCACGGAGGCTTTGAGCCTAAGAGAGTTTGATGTAAATAGCTTCTTTTTTGATTTTTTGAAAAGTGACGAAAATATCATATCGTGCAAAACCAACTTCGTCTGCCTCACCGCTTTAAGCGTGGATCATCTCATCGCTCTTGGCTCGCTCAAAGAGGTGATTCTCGATATAGGACACTGCAAAGAGTGCGATATAGCAGGCAGCTGTTATGATCGCATACAAGATAGTATCAACGAAGCAAACTATGTCTTGGAGGCGATTGATCAAAATCCCATAAAAGCAGAGGAGTTGGCTCAAGTTGCCGATAAAACAGCCAATAGGCGCAAATTCTTTAGCCTCTTTACCCTCAAAGGAGCTTTACAAACCAAGCAGAACTTCGATGAAAATCTTGCTTCTTTGGAAGATCCCAGTGTCTCTTTGGATCTGCAAGATATCGCAGCTATTCGCCAAAAAAGCATCCCAAACAGAAGAAAACTGCTCTATACCATCTTGCAAAAAATAGGCAAACCATCAATTTATAAATATCTAGAAAACGAGTATCTCAGCTTTACATCCAATAAAACGATAGATGATAGCTGTGACAACTGCTCCATGTGCTATCGCATCTGCCCCACGGAAGCCCTCAGTAGCGATGCGAAGGGCTCAAAGATCCTTTTCGATCCTTTTCTCTGTGTCAGATGCCATCTATGCCATGATGTATGTGAAAAGGATAGCATCAAGCTAGCCCAGTTTTACGATACCAAAGAGTTTTTTGAGCCTTCAATCAAAATCTTGGCGAAATTTACCATAGCGCGCTGCGAAGATTGCGGCATGCCATTTAGTTATTTTGGAGGGGAAAAGCTGTGTCCTCGCTGCAAAATTGAAGACGAAGAAGCAAAAAGACTTTGGGGGATAGGATGATGGACATTCATGGCAAAAAACTGATAGCCTTGGCAGGGCATGATACATTCGGTAAGGCTTTCATCAACGTGGTCAACCAAGAGATTGCCGATAAAAAGCTTTTTGTAATCGGCATCAACATCAACGACGAGGATTTTGGCTTTTTCATTCACAATCTTGCCGATTCGAAAGTGGAAACAACAATCTTCATGCCCGAATTCCAAGAGATGGCAGCCAAGCATTTCGGGCTTGAGGGCTTCTTGCTCATCGCTTACAAAGATGGCGACAAGCTATCCTTCATCACAGCCAATGAAAAAACCTCCATTGACGATAGAACACTACTACAACTCATCCAAAGGATTGCATAATGGATATCAATTTTGATGATCTCAAAAAAGAGTTTGACGCACTCAAAGCTGCCAAAAACATCCACGAAGAGGAGGCTTGCGAAATAGGGTGTGATACAGAAGAAGATACTACCGGATTTATTGAAACTATCCAAAAATATATGCTGGCTCCCGTGATGTGCGGCATCTACTTTAGCAGGCTCGATATCAAAGTCATCGGACTTATAATCGATGAAGACGTGCAGGTAAGAGAGCGCAAAAGAATGCTGCGAGACATCCTTCGTTCTATCACCAACAAAGAGCAGATGCAAGCCTTCGTCGACGCCACCAAAAAAATAGCGCAAGAGAAGATCGACGTCTACAATGAGCTTTCACAAGCCTTCATCCATAGCAAAGATATCTTTGCCAAGAAAAAAGAGACATATACCAAGTTTTGCAGCGTTTTAGAGAAAATCGTGGCGGATTTCGAAGATATCGAGGTGTAGGCAAAAGCCTACATCACTGGGATCGGTAAGCTCATGGGAGCGCAGTTTTTTGCTTCTTTGAGAGGTATTTTGGCTTTTGCACCTTTGAGTCCGTAGTCGATGAGTCTCATAATCACTTTGCCATTATCCTTGACGAGAACCATCCCAAAAGGGACTTTCGAGCTCACCCACGCTTCGCTTTTGCCCTCCTTGAATATCGCTACCTTGATTTTTTTGCCATTTGGCAGCTTGTAGGTGCCAAACTTGATGTTTGGCATTTTGGGGCTAAACTCTTTTGGCGTGGTGGTGTGATACTGCGCTTCATCTCCTCCGCCCATCATACCCACCATCTCTTCACTCATACACATGATGCCTTGCGGAGTTTTTGAAATTATCTTTTTGACCATCTTATCGTTACCTACAGCACTCCAATACTGCACCACACTCACAAAGCCATTTGGCATCGAACTCTCGATCTCGACGATATTGACATCCAAGCCCTTGTATTTGGTTCTGCCCAAAAATTTGGTAGTCATGGTGAATTTCTCTCCATCATCACCATACACCTCATACTTTGCCCATGCGCCAGCCTTTGGCTGCATGAAGCCCGTATACGCAAAACTAACAACAGCCAAAAGAGCGATCAGAATCAACTTTTTCATTTTCTTCCTTTAGGTGTTATTTTGACGCTGTGTTCGCCAAATGTTGGAAAATAGATATAGGTATATTTCCAAAATTTCCATACGTAACCTACAGTATCGAAGCGATACTTTTTCGCTTTTTTCTCTAACGCCACCAAAATGCCGCCCTCGCCTTTGATAGTAATGTCGAAGGCTTTCGCGCTTTTGTGCGCGCTTTTGAGGGTAATGCGAGGATCGAGATAAAGAATTTTATCGCTTTTACTAAATTTATTACCAAAATGCACCTTGAATGTGCCCCCATTTTCTGGCAAAAAGAGATAATATGGATCGTACGCGTTCCACCCCTCCACACTCTTTATGAGCCTGTCGCCAAAACTCAAAGAGAACCTACCAAGATTACTGCCTGTCACTTTTACTGTTACGCTATTTGCATCTCTCGATAGCACCTCTACTTTTGCCTTGTGAAAACTCTCAACCCGCTGGGCTAAATCAGCTAATGTAACAAATTCTAAATCATCCCTGTACGCCTTTTTAATGACAGAAGTAAACATATCGAGCGAATAGAGCTTTTCAACTATGGCAGAAGTGGTAGGACCATAATCATGCCACGGCCAGCAGGCGATAGGCATGGAGGCGTGACGTTCGATTGCATCAAGCTCCTTGAGCCAGTAGGCTTTCGCCTGTGCGGGGGTGAGCTTATGCGGAACGTACTTTTGCTGCGTCTCATCCCATACGGGCACGCCAAACTCGATAAGCGTAAAATCGAAGCTCATATTTGGGCTGATATAGACCTTTTTTATATCTGGTCTGAGATACCCCATAGCAGAAGGGTAGCCTGCATTCTTGCCAGAATAGCCACCACTGAGATAATCGAGATATCCCAGCACCTTTTTGGCCACCTCAAACGACTCGGGCGCTCCAGGAATCGCGCCGCCTCTGATGGCTTTGTCTTCCCATGTAGGGTTGATATGGCGCAAAATTTCGTTCATGGAGGCGTTGAACTCAAACGCAAGTTCTTCGTCACTTAAGATATTGGTATTGTGCGGATGCGTCCAAGAATGCGTGCCAATTTCATTCCCAAGGGCGACATAATCGTTATAGAGGGGGCTTGAATAGTTCCAGTCCGTCGAGGCTTCTGGCGGATTGTTGCCGATGTTGATGTAGCAGCTTGCCACATAGTTGTAGCGCCACTTCCACTTACGCAAAAGTTCATACAAAGCCCCATCCACATCTCTTACTTCGTTGATGAACTGGCTCTGATCCATATCGACTCTGGTTGCCAGCATTCCCTCATGGCGCGTCATACGAAGTCTAATAGGATTGCTTCCATATACAAGCCAATCAAGAATTGGAAAAAGTAAATTTGTATCGCCAAGTTCCTCTATAGTGGCAAAATGCACATTTTTCGCTCCAGTTTCGCTAATGAAGAGCGCAGGATAGCTTTGGTTGCCGATTTTTTGCAGTGCCAAAATCTGCGATGTAACACTTCTATTCTCATAAGCTACTGGGGCAAAGTAGTTGTACCAAACTTTATGCTCAAACTTCTCTACTATCTCATTTGGCTCATACTCCTCCAAAGCCGGATGCAATTCTGGAGCAATATAGAGCGTAATCTCATTCACAGGCCCCTCTCCATCCACTCTCTTGAGTCCATAAAGCTGCGAAAAGTAGCGATAGGAGTTGCCCTCTACTTCACTTTTGTCTTCATAATTGGTAAGAAAATCCCCAGCCGTTACAAAAGGAATGTGGTAATGATATTGCGCCAAGAATAGGTTGCGATAAATTTTGGCAAAATCATTTCTATCTACATAAGCAAAGTATGGAAACACCAAAACGGCATAATCTTTAATCTTCTCTATATGGGTCAAATCCTCTTCGCTCAACACATCAAACGGAATACCCGCTTGCATAGCCTGATACTGCATCGCCATAAAGAGCTGAGCATAGGCTTTTTGGCTAAAGAAATTCTTGGCCGTGCTGTCGCTGTAGATGATCGCGATTTTGTGATTTGGCGTCTTTGGTGGGAGCAGTTCTTGCCGCGTGACAATGATAGGGTTTGTCTCCGTGTAGCCTTTGGGATAGAAAATTTGATCGTTTACGTCGATATAGAGGCGAAGGGATGCGCCACTGGATGCGATGCTGCTCTTTGGTAGTGTCACCAAAAGGCTCTTTTTATCAGCACTGAGGTTAAACTCCACAGGCTCTACATATACTCCAAAGGGGTCTGTTTTATACAGATAGAGCTTGCCACCTACCATGTTGCAAAAATACTCAACTCCGCCAACGCTACCCCAAATCTTGTAGCCGCTTTGTTCGTTATTGTCGCTATCGATCCAGATAGTCGTCTGATCCTCGATAGCCACTGGCGATTTGATAAGTATTTGCACCCTATTATCATCCATCTTGGCATAAACCGCCTTTTGCGTAGCCAACGTGGGTGGCACACCCTCAGGTATATAGACCCTTGTAGCAATATCCCACGTTTGCAAACCGGAAGCCAGCAAAGACGCGGCAGCCAAAAAAAACCAAAGCAGTATCCTTATCATCTACCATCCCTAAATCTTCTCTATTCTCCATCTGTTGTAGCGCAAAGCGAACTCCACCTCATCGCACCTACTCTTTATCTCGCCCTTTTTGAAAGGACCGAACTTTCTACCAAGTAGTGCAACAAGCCCGAAATCAAATTTTGCCAAGTGTGAATTTGGCCTCTTTTTAATATAGTTTACCAAATTATCATAATCGGTTAAAAATTGAAATTGATAACACACTTTTGCCAAAACTTTCGTTTTGTTTACCTTTCTTACCCATACAACGTCGATAGAACGGGGGATCAAAATATTTGTAGAGGAGTATGGTGTGTAGTAGTTGATGATCATATCGGCTATTTTGACTTTGGTAAGCTCTTTTGAGCCGCACCCAGCAAAAAACAGTAAAGCAAAAACGATAAGAAACTTTCTCATAACAACTCTTTTAGCATCTGGTATATGGGCTTGATCGTGGCTTTGCGCACCCTTTCATTGGTAGAATGGGGGTTGTAAATATCTGGGCCGATAGAGACGATCTCATCGAACTTCTTGGCAAACAAGGCACACTCCAGCCCCGCATGAATTGCTTTGAAACTAACTTCATCGCTATATTCTCGGTAGATATTGGCAATCTCTTTGGCAAAAGGGGTAATCGCTGGCTTCCAAGGAGGGTATTTGCCACTTACTTTACACTTAAAATCTCGTAGATTGCACAAGACTTCTTGCTCCATCTCATATAGATCCTCATAGCTATTGCCACGATAGCTAACGCCAATCTTTATCAGCTCATTTTCGATATTTACGGTTGCAAGATTGAGGCTTCTTGAAGGAATCGCAAATCTATGCTCCCATCCCCTCACACCCGTAGGAAAAGCGCATAGCAGCCCCGCAAGATTGCAATCAATCACATCGCAGGGCTCACACTCTTTGACTAAAAAAAATTCATTACTTTCTAGCACTCTATCGCTAGCTACTTTTGTATGTAGCGAAGCTGGTATGGCATTGAGGCGATCACCCGCTTTTATCCATGCAATCTCGCAATCTTTGGCGAAACTGGTAAAAGCTTTGATGGCGTTTGGGATATTTTTGTCTATATCCACCCCGCTATGGCCACCAGGGAAATTCTTGGCAATAACTTCATAAAAATAGCGTTTACTGCTTCTTTTGTAAGAGATCTCTTTGCTAGCCTCAATATCCCCTCCTCCGGCACATCCTATATAGATAGAGCCAAACTCTTCGCTATCAAGATTGATCATCTTTTTTGCTTGCAAAGGGATGGCTAGATGTTGTGCTCCTATAAGTCCAATCTCTTCATCATTGGTAAAGAGGTATTCAGCCTCTTTGCCATCGGCTATGAGTGCGAGCATGATGGCTACGCCAATGCCATTGTCAGCACCCAAGGAGGAGTCTTTAGCCCTCAAATACTCCCCATCGTCAACAATCTCAATCTTTGGCGCCTTGCCAACGCACACCATATCGTAGTGCGCTTGCAAACAGATGGATCGATCCCTTTTATAGCACAAAATATTGCCGGCTTCATCCGTTTGGGTATGAAATCCATGATTTTTGGCAAAATCGATTAAAAAAACTCGAAGTTTCTCAGTTTTTGTGGAGCAGTGAGGAATAGCAGCTATCTGCTTGAAAATCTCCAAAATTCTCATCTCTTCTCTTTTTTCATTGAGCCAATGGCCCAATGAGTCTGAATATTTAGAAGTGCTTACCCTTCTCCTTGAAAATCCCGGGAAGCTTGTTTTTGTCCGTTTTTGTCAGATCTTCTTCTACGTAGCGGAAAAGTTTATTTTTTGCGCTTTGATCTACCCTATCCCACACTCTCTTGAAGATTGTCTGAGGAAGGGCTAGAAAATATTTTGGCGGATTGTGCTCAGCAACCATCTTGGCTATATCTTCTGCAATTACCTTGATAACATCCTCTTCCATCTTTTTTTCAAGCTCGTGCCTCTCGCCTGCGTTGCCGCCCATCTTGCCGGCATCCGCTTTGAATCTCCCCGCCTCGTCAGTAACGATATCTTGCAGTTTCCAGTGCGCCTCTACATAATCGATGGCGTTGACGAGATCAAGCTTTATATGATCTGGTTTTAATCCAGCTTCTGCTTCTAAGTCTCTTGGATTTGCTTTATAGACTTTCATCTCTCCTAAGTTCGCTACGATAACGATATCTCCAACTTTCATCTACTATCCTTTTTTTATTTTATTCTACCTACTTTTGGGTAAATTTTTGATAAAAGTAGTTCGTAGCTTCGACAAAACCTTCCACACTGCCGCAATCGAAGCGCTTTCCTTTGAATTTATACGCAATCACCATCCCCTTTTGGGCTTGCACTTTGAGCGCGTCGGTTAGCTGTATCTCCCCGCCAGTCCCCGGCTTGGTCTCGCGCAAAATGTCAAAAATATCAGGCGTGAGGATATAGCGCCCTATGACAGCCAGATTGCTTGGCGCCTCTTCTGGCTTTGGCTTTTCTATCATATCCTGCACCATGAAGACGCCATCTTCGATCTCTTTGCCGCTGATAACGCCATATTTGCTAATTTTACTTTTCTCAACCTCCATAACCGCCACAATGGAAGTGCGGTACTTCATGAAAAGTTCCACCATCTGGGCTAGCACCCCTTTGCCTTCCCCCTCGCACAAATCATCCGCCAAAACCACGCCAAAGGGCTCGCTTCCTATGAGCGTCTCGCCTACCAATACCGCATGCCCAAGCCCTTTCATCTGTTTTTGGCGGGTGTAGGTAAAGGTGTAGTTTTCTACCAAATTTCTAATATCGTGCAAAAGATGCTCTTTGGAAGTTCCCTTAATTTGGTGCTCCAATTCATAACTGATATCGAAATGATCTTCAATCGCCCTTTTTCCCCGCCCGGTAATAATTGCCATCGTATCCATACCAGCCTCTATCGCCTCTTCCACGCCATACTGGATAAGAGGCTTATTGACGATTGGCAGCATCTCTTTTGGGATTGCTTTGGTTGCTGGCAAAAATCTCGTACCATAGCCGGCCGCTGGAAATAGACACTTCTTTATCATCGCTCCCTCTTAAATGATGAAATGAGAAGCCAAATTATAGCAATTTCTACACCTAAAAGCAGGTAATGCAGATCGTATACTTGCTCTTGCTTACTCCCCTGCTCCACTTGATAAAACAAAAAACTGCCCACCATCCCGGCAAGATAGCCCACCTGCTTGAAAATATCCACTTTGCTCAGCGCCCAAGACTTCCTTACCACTAGCGTCTCCGCCCGCACTAGATATGCGCCAAACATAAAGGTTAGCTGATAGCCGCTATAAATCAGCAAGGCGCTCATATAGCTATAGGGCTTGAGCAAAAAGAGCAGCACCAGTAAAAGCATCACGATTTCCACGAAAAGGGCTATGTAAAAGTAGCTTTTGATATTGAAAAGATAGTTATAAAACTTGGCGATTACTATCATACCAGCAGCCAAAACGATACCGCCAAAGGAGAAGATGGAGGGCTGTAAGGGAGTATAGATCACAAAGACGCTGCCAACGGAGAGTCCTGTAAAGAGGGAGTTGAAAAATTTGTAATAAAGATAGGGGCGAAGGACTAGCCTCAAAAACGCCCCTCTATTGCCACATAAAAGCCCCTTGGCTCAGCACCATAGCCATAAACTTCCTGATAGCGTCTATCGAAGATATTTTTGATAATTACGCTCCCTTTGAAATTTTTGGCAAACTGGTGTGAGAGGGTAAGGTTTGCTACGAAATATTTGCCTGTCTGCTTTGTTTTTGCAGCATCATCATAGCGCTCGCCCACATAGTAGCCATTGAAGGTGATGGTATGCTCACTTGTTGGATAGTAGTTAAGGATCAAACCCACTTTTTGTCTGGCTCTGCGTGGCAGATAATTGCCCTGAGCATCTTTTGGATCTAAATAGGTATAGCTAAGTTTAGCAAAAAGCTCATCACTTAGTGCATAAGCGATAGAGGCTTCTATGCCTTTAAATTTGCTAGTGCCGGCAAAATTTGTATAATACTCATCGCCATATGTGTCGTAATCTGGATCATACCAGTTGATGAGATCCTTTACCCGCTCTTCAAAGTAGACTACTCTCGCTCCATAACCCTCTACACCAATATCATAGCTTCTTGTTTTTTCTGGGTTGAGATTGAAATTTGGCTTGCCCCAAGGGTTTATCATCTTGATTTGGTTTGGAACATTATAGGCTGTAGCGTAGTTGGCAAAAATAGCACCTTTAGCAAAATTGTAGCGCACGCCAACTTTACCCGTCCACTGGTTTTTGAAGCGATCGTAATTGTCATAGCGGATATTTTGCATAAAAATGAGATTGCCAAATCTGTTTTTATTAACTATATAACCATATTTGTCATGATAGCTAACACTTCCCTCGTTAGCGCTTGTATCGTGATACTTTGATCCAAATCGTTGATACCCCAACGCTATCTGTGCTTTGCCGGCTGTATAATCGAAACTATCTCTAAGCTCCACATTCTCACTCTCACCTCTAAATCTATCCACGCCCCAAGTGGTATCAAGAAAGTATCGCTTTGTGGTGGTAGTATCTGCATGCAAAGAGAGCTGGTGGTTGGCAAAGCTTTTTTTCGTATTGACAAAGTAGGCGTTGTAATGGAATTTGTCGTTGTTGCGCGAGTTTGGATCGGGTTGGTAGGTTTTTGGATTGTAACCATCGGCTTCGTTGTAGGCGTTGATGTAGATTGTACCTATATCAAAGTGCACATCGCCATCGTCAAAACCTGTCTTGAAATGCAATTTTCTATTGATATAGCCATCGGCTTCATAATCTTTTGGATTCTTTTTATATGGCGTGATTGCCGAGTAACCATCGGTTTTGAAGTAAGAGAGCGCTAGATTGTAAAAAAAGGATCCATTTTTTTGCGCTGTTGCTAACCTAGCATTGTAGGTATCAAATGAACCATAGGAGAGTTTGAAACTCTTTTGTGGTTTTGTGATGATGTTGATGACCCCACTTGCCGCATCTGCTCCCCAGATACCGCTTTGTGCGCCTTTGATGATTTCTACTCTCTCTACATTATCTAGCATAATCTGCCAAAAATCGACCCCTGCGATATTGGATGGATCATTAAAACGCACACCATCGATTAGCACCAAGACTTTGTCGCTATTTAACCCACGCAAATAAAGAGAGCTTGCCTTACCAATGCCACCATTGGAAACTATAGAGACTCCGGAAGCAAACTGCAAAAGCTCAGCTAAATTTCTAGCACCCAGCTCCTCAATATCACTTGCATCAAAAACCTCTATATCCTCCGTCACTTCATCTGCCGCTTCACTCATTTTCGAAGCGCTCACAACCACCTTTTCAATCTGCGCCACTTCGCTAGCGACCGCTCCAAGCTGCACCATAGAGACGGTTGCTGCAATCGCAGCAAGCGAGAAGTATTTTTTCTTGAAGCCTTTGGCTACCAT
>WGBC01000111.1 GCA_015494535.1 Nitratiruptor sp.
GTGTATAAGAGACAGGCCTTAGTCAAATCCAATCCCAAATCACCCTACGAGCTTACTCTCTCCTATCCTGAGATTATTGACAATCTAAAGCCAGGTGAATATGTCTTTTTCGCCGATGGATCGATTCGCGCAAAAGTGGTGGAAGTTAAAAAAGATAGAGCGATTTTGGAGGTAAAAAACGCCGGCGTGCTCTCAAGCCGAAAAGGAGTCAACTTACCCCATTCTAATCTCAGCCTCACGGCCATCACGCCAAAAGATGAAAAGGATCTCATCTTTGGCGCAAAAAATGGCGTAGATATCGTAGCTATTAGCTTCGTCAACAGCGCCAAAGATATAATTAAAGCCAGAAATATCCTCAAAGAAAATGGCGCAAACCCTTGGATCGTAGCAAAGATTGAGACGCAAAAAGCGGTGGAAAATTTCGACGAGATCTTGGAGGCAAGCGATGGCATCATGGTAGCTAGAGGCGATCTTGGCATAGAAGTTGGGATTGAAAGGGTACCGGTCATTCAAAAGCGCATCATCAAAGAGGCAAACAGAGCCAAAAAGCCAGTTATTACCGCTACGCAGATGCTTTTGTCAATGGTTAACTCACCATTTCCTACCCGCGCGGAAGTAAGCGATGTGGCAAATGCCGTGATGGATGGAAGCGACGGGGTGATGCTCAGCGACGAGACGACGGTGGGCAAATACCCTGTGGAAGCCGTAAGGGTGCTAAGAAAAGTGATCGAAGAGACTATGAGCATCTATCCCTTCTATAAGCGCTACGAGGGCAAAGATGTGGATGCAATCGCGGCAAGCGTGGCGGATCTATGCAAAGCGATAGAGCCAAAAGCGATTGTGAGCTTCACCAGCAGCGGTACGACCGTTAGAAGCATAGCCAAATACCGCCCAAAAATCCCCATCATCGCCGTTACGCACGACAAAAAGACCTCTCATAAACTCTCTGCAGTGTGGGGCGTGCAAGAGATTTTGGAATTGCCAAAGATAAAAGATCCCGACAGACTCATTGCTAAATTCTTAGACGTAGCCCAAAGAGAGGAGTTTTTACGCACAGGCGATACAATAGTCATCACAATGGGCAGTATCGTTGGAAAAGAGGGCACGACGAATATGATAAGGATCGTAGAGGTTTGATATATGCAAACTTTAGCTATTCGTGAGTATATACGACAAATCGCAAATCGCTTTATTTCTGGTAACGCCACAGAACACAGCTATAGAGGAGATTTGCAAAATCTTCTAGAAAAACTCTGTCCACACGTCACGATCATCAACGAACCCAAGCGCCAAGCGTGCGGCGCTCCCGATTTCATCATCACCAAAAAACAGATTCCCATCGGTTACATCGAAGCCAAAGACGTAGGCAAAAATCTCGATGACAAAAGCTACAAAGAGCAGTTCTATCGCTATCGCGCCTCACTGGACAACCTCATCATCACCGACTATCTTACTTTCAAGCTCTATCGAGGTGGAGAGCTCAAGACAGAGGTGCGTATCGCCTCCATCGAAAACGGCAAAATTGTAGCGGAGGGAAAAAACTTCGCCACCTTTATCAAACTTTTGCAAAATTTTTGCCTCTATGTAGGACAGACCATCACTTCCGCCTCTAAACTTTCTAAAATGATGGCTACAAAAGCCAAACTTCTTGCAGATGTTATCGAAAAGTCACTCGTAAGCGATGAAAAAGAGGAAGCCAACTCAACGCTCAAAGACCAGATGGAGGCTTTCAAGCGTATCCTCATCCACGACATCACGCCCAAAGCCTTCGCTGACATCTACGCCCAGACCATCGCCTACGGGATGTTTGCAGCGAGGCTGCACGACCCGACTTTAGAGGATTTTAGCCGCCAAGAAGCGGCAGAACTCATCCCCAAGTCCAATCCTTTCTTGCGATCGCTCTTTAGCTACATCGCTGGACCCATGATAGACGAGCGTATAGAGTGGATCGTATCCGATCTAGCCGATATCTTTCGTGCCACGGATATTAAAAGATTGCTCAAAGATTTTGGTAAAGCCACTGCACAGCACGATCCTATGCTACACTTTTACGAGACGTTTCTCGGCCACTACGACAAGAAGCTCAAAAAATCCCGCGGCGTCTGGTATACGCCAGAACCCGTGGTGCATTTCATAGTGCACTCGCTAGATCATCTGCTCAAAACCCGCTTCCAACTCCCCAACGGTCTGGCAGACACTACAAAGACAACCATCCAGATAAAATCTTCTCAAGGTGGCGATAGACGCTACAAAGATGGACACAAACGCATCGAAAAAGAGTTCCACAAGGTCCAGATACTCGATCCGGCTACGGGCACAGGCACGTTTTTGGCCGATGTAGTCAAAGAGATTTACAAAAGATTCGAAGGCCAAGAGGGCATTTGGAGTAGTTACGTACACGATCATCTCATCCCTCGCCTCAACGGTTTCGAGATTCTCATGGCACCCTATGCCATCGCACATCTCAAGCTAGAACTCCTCTTGCAGCAAACCGGCTACAAACCCAAAGAGCATAAACGCCTGCGCATCTACCTTACCAACTCCCTGGAAAAACACCATCCCGACACCGGCACACTCTTTGCCTCGTGGTTGGCCAGAGAGGCCGACGCCGCCAACGAAGTCAAACGCGATACGCCTGTCATGGTGGTGCTAGGCAATCCGCCCTATTCGGGTCACTCCGCCAACAAAGGCGAATGGATAGAAAAACTGCTGGATGATTACAAACAAGAGCCAACAGGCGGCAGACTCAAAGAGAAAAACCCCAAATGGCTCAACGACGATTACGTCAAATTCATCCGCTATGGCCAATACTACATCGAGCGTAACGGGGAAGGAATTCTTGCATACATCAACCCTCACGGGTTTTTAGACAATCCCACGTTTCGCGGCATGCGCTATAAACTTTTGAAGACCTTTGATGAAATCTACGTGCTCGACCTCCACGGCAACGCCAACAAAAAAGAGACCGCACCCGACGGCGGCAAGGATGAAAACATTTTTGATATCAAACAGGGCGTAAGCATCAACATCTTTGTCAAAACGGGCAAAAAGAGCGATGGCGAGCTAGCCAAAGTTTACTATGCCGACCTCTACGGACTAAGAGAGCGAAAATACGAGTATCTCCA
>WGBC01000112.1 GCA_015494535.1 Nitratiruptor sp.
ATCAAAACATCTACTAGGGAGTTTGTCATTGCATGTATCGGCGCAGAGTATGTGGCAATAGATGTAGAAGAAATTAAAGCTTTGCATGAGATGAAAGATGTGCATATTACCAAGGCTTTGGAGCATAGAAAAGGGATTGATGGGATAGTAGCCATTGGAACCCAAAGCTACCTTCTTTTTGATCTCAGCTCTTTAGCGCAGCGGCAGTGCCAAGAGGAGAGTGGATTGGTACTTGTGATGCGCAGTAGCTACAAAGGCGAGGAGTTTGCCTATGCTTTGAAAATTGCGGATGTGCAACAGATTGTGCAAGTAGATGAGAAGGATGTTTATGAAGTGATTTCGCAAGATTTGCATTTTATCAAAGGTTCACTCCATCTATCAAAAGAGATCTACAATATTCTCAATACCGCATGGGTTGTGGCGAAATTGAAGGGGAGCGATGAGTAAAAAAGCATTGGTTGCAGATACTTCGGCACTTGCAAGAAGATTTTACAAAAATTTCTTGCAAGAGCAAGGATTTATGGTAGAAGTCGCAAAAGATAGCAAAGAGGCGACGGAGAAAAGCCTTTTAGAGAGTTTTGATTTAATCATCTTAGATAGTTCCATCGAAGAAAATTTAGAAGTGGCAAAAGCCATCATGCAAAAAAATCCTACGCGTATCTTGCTCGTGGGTGCGGATGATGGCGATTTGGCGTTTCGAGCGCAGGAGGTGGGCGCTTTGGCTTTTGTCCAAAAGCCGCGTGGCAAAATCCTCGCCAAAGAGGATGATTTCATCAAGCTTTTGCGACACAAAATCAAAGAGGTTATGGGTGTGAGCAAGCTCTCTTTGCGTCTTCGCAAACAAAGAGGCATCAAAGAGAGCATAAAGACCGATCATTTTGTGGCGCGAGAAGATAGGCGCTACGTGCTCATAGGCGCTTCCACCGGCGGACCAAAGCTCATAGAAGCGATCGCGAGATCGCTGCCAAGCAGCTATCCCTATCCGGTTTGCGTGGTGCAGCATATGCCTACCAATTTTACGGGCAAATTTGCCCAACGCCTAGATAGTATCAGTCAGATAGAGGTGGTGGAGGCTTCTCATGGATTGGAGTTAAAAGCCGCTCAAATGATTATTGGCAAAGGCGGGAAACATTTGCACTTTAGAAGAGAGGCCGATCAAGTCTTTTGCAAATTGGTGCCTAATACTATGAAACGCTTCTTTGTGCCCAGCGTGGATGAGATGTTTTTGAGCGCATTGGAGACAATGAATCCAAAAAATATTTTAGCGATTTTGCTCACGGGCATTGGGGACGATGGGGCAGATGGCATGGTGGCACTGAGGATGGCGGGAGCCTATACGATAGCAGAGAGCGAAGAGAGCGCAACCGTGTATGGGATGCCCAAAGAGGCGTTTGTGAGGGGAGGGGCGATGAAAGTTTTGCACTTTAACGATATTTTGGAAGAGATCATTGCGTATGGGAGTAGCCATGGCACTCAAAACGGCGTCAAATACAGAGCTAGCTAAGCGCTTTAGGGAGTTTGATGAGGCGAGGGTTTATATAGAAAAGTTTGAGGAGCACAATTTTGCTGACGTTTGTGCGGCAATTGACTATATGCTCGTGCACAAAGAGTATTACTATCTGTTAAAGACTCTCTACAACAAGCGATTTGACAAAGGCGTGGAGGAGGTCGCGGAGTATCTCTTTTTGAGGCTTGAATGTTTGCAAAGAGGCGAAGATCAAGAGATACTCTTTAGGTTTTTGGTATGTGAAAAGCCATTTTTAAGGGATAAGGCATTTTTTTATATGGTGAGCTGCTGTAAGTGGTTTGCGCTTGAGAGAGTTTTTGGACTCTATCCCCTTGATGCAAAGAGTTTGCAGATTTTGGGAGAGTATGGCGAGTGTAGTTCGGTGCGTTTGCTCATGCAACGCATAGCAAAAGAGCATGAGCAAATGGCGCCTTTGATTGAGAAGTTTTTTTCAGTCTATGGGGATGGCGATGCTTAATGATATAGATGCAAGAAGGCTTCGGGATTTTTTGGAGCTCAAGACCGGGATTTTTATAGACGATGAGAAGTTACGAAAGATTTACAAAAGAAAATATGAAGAGTTTATGCAAAAGAACGGTTTTGATAATTTTTATGCCCTGTATTCGCAGTTGGTGCATGGCAAGGATAGCAAGCTTTTGCAGGAGTTTATCAATCTCTCTACCGTCAACGAGACCTACTTTTTTCGCGAGGCTTATCAGTTTGATACCCTAGTGGAAGAGGTTTTGCCAAAACTGCATCAGATTCGCCCACTCGACGAGTCAATCAATATCTTAGCCGCTCCTTCATCCTCCGGCGAAGAGCTCTACTCCATTGCAATCTATATTATGGAAAAAATTCCGCAAATCTTTGCCAAGAGGGATTTTGTGCTTGTTGGGATCGATATAGATTCATCGATGATCAAAAAGGCAAAAGAGGGGCTTTATACAAAAAGAAGCATTGCAAAATTACCTTCTCATATACTACTTAAATATTTCAAGCAAAAGGGCAATCTTTTTGAAATCGATAAGCAGCTTAGGGATGGACTTACGTTTAAAGTAGTGAACGTTTTAGATTTTTATGCTATGAAGCGGCTTGGCAAGTTTGATGTGATCTTTTCAAGAAATATGCTGATATATTTCGATGAAAAGACAAAACAAAAGATTTTGGCAACGTTTCATGCCCTGCTCAAACCGCAAGGTTATCTCTTTTTGGGGCATGCGGAGAAAGTGCCTTTTGATATGAAGATATTTCGCCGCGTGAAAATAGGCAAAAGTATTCTCTATCAAAAAGTGGAAAACGTATCCTAACATAGTTGCAAATTCCCCGCATAGCGGATAGTGAAGTTTGTATCGATTTGGATAAAAAAGCCAAAAAATCGTACGCCCTTTTGCAGCGCTTTTTGGAAAATCGTGCGAAAAGCCTCGTCGCGAGTAGGGTGGGCACGAAAGCAAGCGCAAGGGCGCACAGCCATAATGAGGATAGCCGCTTCGAAGCCTTGCTCTTTGGCCGCCATGAGTTCTTCAATGTGGCGCGCGCCTCTTGTGGTAGGGGCGTTGGGGAATAGGCAGATATTATTTTCTACGAGGCTGCATCCTTTGAGCTCGATGAGCATATTATCGGCCATAAAGTCGATGCGGCTTTTGCCAAAGCGCACCTCCGTTTGCACCTTTTTGGGGCGAAAACCTAAAAGCCCAGCTTCAATGGCTTTTTTTGCAATTGTAGAGTGGAGCTTTGTATTGATAAGCACCCAGCCTTCCTCCATTTTGGCAGCTACGAGGGTGTAGTCTGTTTTGAGTCCTGGGCGGTTTTCAAGCAGAAGTAGCTCTCGCTGAGGTGTGAGAATCTCTTCAAGCCTTCCAGTATCTGCGATGTGAACTTTTTGAATCTGGCCATGAACTATGGCGGTGGCAAGGAAGCGGTTTTCGCGCTCGATGAGCGAACCGGTGGTGAGATGGCCGAGGGATTTGAGATCGAAGAGGATCAATGTTTCGTTTTTGGCGAAAAAGTCCAAAACATGTAAACAAGTGTTGCGGCTGTTGCTATGAGTAGCGTAAACCCTGCTATTATGTTAAACATTTTCCATTCCCTTTTCTAATTCATCAAATTTATACCAAATCGCTTTGCCAACTAGAATGAGTAAAAAACTACAATAAGTCCAACACCTCCCATAATTATCATATAGGGAGGCGATTTATGTGTCAAAATATTGTAGACAATAGTTACTATCCCGGTTATTATAGCCAAAATAGAGTAGATAACGGCTTTGAATAGCTCTTTAAATCTATCTATTTTGGCTTTGAGCGCATCTATTTTCATAGTTCTCTTGGATCGGCGATTTTGCCCATCACCGCACTTGCAGCCGCCACTGCGGAGTTTGCTAAGTAAATTTCACTCGTGCGCGCGCCCATGCGTCCTACGAAGTTTCTATTTGTGGTGCTAACACAGCGCTCGTTATCGGCAAGTATTCCCATATAGCCGCCTAAGCACGCCCCGCAGGTTGGGTTGCTCACCACCGCTCCTGCATCAATAAGTGTATCAATGTAGCCTCGTTTTTCTGCTTCTTTGAGGATCTTTTGGGTCGCTGGCGTGACGATCATGCGCGTGTGTCTTGCCACTTTGCGCCCTTTGAGGATTTCGGCTGCGATGGCGATGTCGCTAAGACGTCCATTGGTGCAGCTGCCAATAAATACTTGATCGACTTTGAGATCCATCTTGGCCGCTTCGCTGATGGGGCGTCCATTGCTTGGCAGGTGCGGGAAGGCGATGACAGGTTCGAGGTTGTTTACGTCGATTTCGATTACCTTTTCATACTCGGCATCTTCGTCGCTATAGTGATATTTTGGCTCTCTAGCAAGCTCTTTATCAGCCAAAAAGGCTTTTGTTACCTCATCCACTGCTATGACACCATTTTTCGCTCCTGCTTCTATGGCCATGTTGCAGAGGCTAAAGCGCCCATCCATATCGAGGTTTTCGATAGTGTCTCCCGTAAATTCCAAAGCTTTGTAAAGCGCCCCATCCACGCCGATGCGGCGAATGAGCTCCAAGATAAGATCTTTTCCATATACGTATTCGCCAAGCTTGCCTGTGTAGATCACTTTAATGGTAGATGGCACCTTGAACCAGTTTTTACCCGTGATCATCCCATAAGCCAAATCGGTGCTGCCCATGCCTGTGGCAAACGCTCCAAGGGCTCCATGCGTACAGGTGTGGCTGTCTGCGCCAATGATCACATCTCCCGGTACCACAAGCCCCTTTTCAGGCAAGAGCGCATGCTCAATTCCCATATCTTTTTCGTCAAAAAAGTGCTTAAGGTTGTGCTCATAAGCAAACTCTCTGCTGATTTTTGCCTGATTTGCGCTTGCTATATCTTTGGCAGGGATGAAATGATCGAGCACTATTGCAAAATTATCCGGTTTTGCGAGTCTCTTAGCTCCACTCTCACGAAAGGCTTTGATAGAGATGGGAGTAGTGATGTCGTTGCCTATAATCATATCGAGTTCGCACTCTACAATCTCGCCAGCTTTAACCTCTCTTCCAACATGTTCGCTAAAGATTTTTTCCGTAATTGTCTGACCCATAATCTGCCTTTAAAAAGATTTTTGATATTTTATCAAATATATTGGAGGAGCTATGAAGTATAAAGAGCTAAGAGCGATTACCAAATATTTGCAAAAGTTTCGCACGATCCACGATATTGCCCGCGTGGATGACAATGTGATTCGCATAGCGTTTGATAAAAACGAGGATATATTTTTCGATCTCAATCGCAGCAAAAACCTCATCTACAAAAGAGACGACTTTACCAAATCCAAGTTCTACAACGCTCCTTTTGACAAAGTATTAGCCAAACGCTGCAAAAAAAGCAGTATAGAAAAAATCGAGATAGATGAAAATGACAAAATCATTCGCATCTTTTGTACAAAAAGCGGCTCATATAAAGAGGAAAAGGCTATTTTACAATTGGAATTTACCGGTCGCCACGCCAATGCGATCATTTTAGACAAAGATAATATTGTGCTTGAGGCGTTGCACCACGATTTTCATAGAGACTTAAAGCCCGGCAAAAAACTCTTTGCACTTACGCCCCCGGCAAAACTTGACAAAAGCTCCCTGCATATAGAAGATATGGACGCTTTTTTGCTAGGCATCTACAAAAAGGAGTTGCAAAAGCGCCTGAGTGTACTTAAAAGCTCCAAACTTTTGCAGCTCAACAAGCAGATCCAAAGATTGCAAGAGAGACTAGAGAATTTGGAAAGGGAAGAAGATCTTTTACAAGAGGCTGAGGAGCAGGAGAAAAAGGGGCAAATAGTTCTTGCGAATATGCACAAAATTAAGCCCTATCAAAAGGAGTTTGTGGGAGAGGATTTTGCTGGCAATCGGGTGCGCTTTGCCTTGCCAAAGGATGCCAAGAGCGTGGCGATGATGGGCGATCTCTTTTTCAATAAAGCCAAGAAATTTCGCCAAAAGGCGAAAAATATCCATATCCAAAGGGAAAACCTATTGGAAAAGATCGCCTTTTTGCAAAACAAAAAGAAGATTATCGAGCAAGCCAAAAGAGTGGAAGATATCGAGATCCTTTTTCCAAAAAGCTTGAAGCTTGATCGAAAAAGGGATAAAAATTATGAAAAATACTCCATTGCCGGCTACGATGTGTATATTGGCAAGAACAAAAAGGGCAATATCGAGCTGCTTAAAAAAGCGAAAGCAAGTGACATTTGGATGCATTTAAAGGATCTGCCATCGGCGCATATTATCATCGCTACCGCAAAGCAACAGATCCCGCAAGAAATCCTCCAGCAAGCCGCGAAACTGTGCGCGAAATTTAGCGTCAAGAATCCTGGCAAATATCTAGTAGACTACACGCAGCGGCGCAACGTGAAGCCTAAAGAGGGGGCGAATGTAGAGTATGTGAAATATAAGACAATTCCTGTTACAATTGAATAAAGGAAAAGTTATGGGTGAATTTCAAAAAAGAGTCGTTACAGCCATAGGGCTGGTTGCGGTAGTGGCGATTGTTGGCTGGATTGATAATTACTATTTGACGTGGGCGGTATTGGGTGTGGTATTTATGCTAGGTTTTTATGAAGCTTTGGGGCTTTATGGGATGAAAGATCGCAACGCCCTCTACTTTTGGGCGCTTTTTTTGTGGCTCGTAGCGCTCTTTTACCCAAATCCCGATGATCTCTTTTTTGTAGTAGCTATAATTTTTGGCTCGTCTCTAGCCTATTCCAAAAAATATGGCTTTGAAGATCTCTTGCCGTTTTTCTATCCCGCTTCATCGTTTCTGTTCTTTTTGGCTCTCTATCACGACTTTGGAATGCAAGCGCTCATTTGGCTTATCATCGTCGTGGCTCTTACCGATATCGGGGCGTATTTTGTTGGTAAGGCAATTGGCAAGCATCCTTTCTCTCCCACGTCGCCCAAAAAGACCTGGGAGGGAGTCGTTGGGGGCGTGGTGGTAGCTACGATTGCTGGCAGCTACTATGCCCTTGTTTTAGTCGATCTGCCCTATGCCATCGTTATTTCTCTATTTACCTCTATCGCCTCTATTTTTGGCGATCTTTTTGAGAGCTATCTGAAGCGGCGAGCCGGGGTAAAAGATAGCGGCAAAATTTTGCCAGGGCATGGAGGAGTGCTCGATCGCGTGGATGGCTATCTTTTTGCGGCGCCAGTGATGGTGATATTGCTAAGAGGGTTGTTGTAAAGGATAGAATTATGAGGCGAGTTATTGAAGTTAAGAACTTTATAACTTTACACGATGTTTCTTATGAGCCAAAAAGATTTAATGTAATTATAGGTACCCAAGCTTCTGGAAAAAGCTTATTGGTAAAGCTGGACTATTTTTTAATGGAAATTATAAATAGGCTCCTTTTTCAATCAGTAGTAGAGGAGCAGAGAAAAAATGTTTTTATAAAAGAAATTAAAGATCTTTTCTCAAAATATTTTGATAAAAATGTATGGAAGAACTATATTTTTGAAATTAGTTTTTTATTTGATGATGATTATAAAATATTGATAAAAAGAGTAAAAGGTAAAAGAGACATTGATGTTTCGATAAACAATGCTTTTAATGATTTAAGAAAACATCTGCTCAAAGAATTTAGAACAGAATTTAAAAAAAATGATGATCTCTTTTT